>JACMIM010000622.1 GCA_014381165.1 Roseiflexaceae bacterium | reverse complement strand
GGGCCTGGCGCGCGCCGCCGAAGTTCTGCGAGAGCGCGCGTGCCCAGGGCGTATCGGGAAAGCACAGCCGCCCGGCGGTCTCGCGCTCAGGCCAGGGCAGCGCATCATAGGCGGCCTGGATGCAGCGGCGAGCAAACGACTGGCCGGCGATCTCCTCGATCGTGGCGACGGTGTAGCGCAGCACCTCGGCAAAACGCGCGCCCTGGCGGTCGAGCGGCAGCGCGGCCAGCCGCATGCCGATCTCGGCCTGATCGCGGTCGAGCCGCACATCCCAGTTGGCGGTGGCGGCCAGCACATCCATGCGATCGTCCAGCTCGCGGGTGCGGCGGCCGCCGTAAACTGCGCGCAGCAGCTGGTAGCAGCCGGCGTAGGCCAGCTGAAAGGCGCGCTGGAGCCGTTCGGGTTCGCTGAGGCTGGCGGTGTGCTGCCAGGTTAGCTCGGCGGGCGCGATCTGGCGCAGCGTTGCCAGGTGCGTTATCCAGGCCGCCGCCCACAGCCCAGCGGATAGCACATCCAGCCCAAGCGAGGGCGTGCGCAAATCCGCCACATAGGCCATGGTCTGCGCGAGCGCCGCGCCCCACAGCAGCGCCCACGACCAGACCAGCCGCGAGTCGGATAAACTGTGGAGGTAGGGTAGCAGCAGTGCCAGTGCCAGCGCGCCAAAAAAGGCTGGTGCAGCGATCAGAATAGCCCAGGGTGTAGCGGTGCTAAATGCGGCGGCACTGAGCGGCAGTTGACTGCCAAGCTGGTTGGCCAGCACCAACCCGCCAAAGCCGAACGACAGCGTCAGCAGTATGGCAGTCATCAGCTGGATGCGCGGCGGAATTTGGCGCACATTCACATCGAGCTGGGCGTTAAAGGCCGCGATCAGCAGAAACAGCAGCGCGCCGCCGTCGGCCAGTTGCCATAGCCAAGAGGTAGGCAGCCACACGCGCACCAGTGAGGCTAGGCCGGCCAGCACCGTGGCCGGCACCAGTGCGTCCATCGTCGGGGCAATTGCGGCGTTGCGATAATCGGGAAGCACATACAGCAGGGCAGCGGTGGCCACGCCCCACAGCAGCAGCGGCAGCAGCTGGCCAAGCAGCGGCCCGGCACCGCCACCAAAGCCCAGCGCCAGCAGCAGCGCCACCGCCGCGCAGGCCACTGCTACCAGGTCGGGCCTGCGGCCATAGCCATTACGGATCAGCCAGGCAACCGCGCCGCGCACGGTGCCCCAGGCCGCAAAGCCCAACCCAATGCCAACCGGCGCGACCACCAGCAGCACGATCGCCGCCGCCACCACCTGGTTGAGCAGCAGGCCGCTGGCCCACAGATTGACCACGCTACCCCAGACCCAACGCTGCCAGAACTGCACCGCAAACACCAGCGCGATCACTGTGTACAGGGTGGCCAGCAGCCCGTACAGCGTGAAGATGCGCTCCTCGCGTGAAAGGGCTGAGGGCTGAGGGCTGAGGGCTGATGTGCTCGTGCCTTTAGGTTTTAGCCTTCCCCACAGCGGCCCGCCGACAAACGCCAGCGCGCGCCGCCGCAGATCGGGCAGGCGCAGCAGATCGACCAGGATGTAGTAGCCGTCCAGTTCAAGCAGCGGGTTCAGGTTGAACAGCGTGGCGATGTAGCAGGTGAAGGCCAGCTTCCAGGCCACCGCCGCAAAGGCCGCCTCGGGCTGGAAGAACGCCAGCAGCGCTGCCAGACCGCCGATGAACAGATCGGACATCGGGCCGGCCGCCGAAACGAGCACGCGGGCGCGGCGCGACGAGCGCCAGATGTCGCTTGTGTCGACATAAAACGCAGGTGCGCCGAAGTACAGCATCAGGCCGCCGCCGCGCAGGGTGCGGCCAAACTGTTTAACTGCCAGGGCGTGCGCGCTTTCGTGCAGTAGAAACGACAGCAGCAGCGCCAACCACAGCGCGGCGATCTGGAGCGGCAGGCCCGCGCCAGCGTTCGCACTGCCACCGGCCAGCAGCAGCGCCACAAACGCGCCGCCACCGGCCAAGGCCACCAACAGCCAGAGCGCCAGAAACAGCGGGGTGAACAGCAGCCAGCCCCCAGCACGGAACATAGCGCTGTAGAAACCATCGATGCTACGAAACTCAAAGCGCTGGCCGGTCAGCACGCGCAGTAGGCGGCGTCCCCAGCCCTCGGCGGTGTGGGCCTCCATGTGTGCTGCCACAGCCCCATACACGCCGACTGGCTGATCGGCCAGAAAGCCCTCGCGGCGCAACGTGGCGACCAGATCGCCCACCGGCAGCAGCTGGTGGAAATGCAAAAACGCATTAGTCGCTAGTTGGCCGATCGTGCGGGTGCCGTCCATCTGGTGCCAGACGGCGCGTTGCTCGGGCGTGAGGCGCAGGTAGGCACCGCGCGGGCTGCGGATGACCGTCAGCTCCTGCTCGCCCTCGCGCACCTGCTCTTCGGCCAGGTCGGGGATGGCCTGTGGGCGGTACAGCGTTGGGTCGGCGCGCTGGCCGAGTGCGGCCCATAGCCCTGGCTGCTGTGGCGCGGCGGAGTGCCCAGCCAGCCGACCCCACAGGCTGGGTTGCTGTTCGAGAGGCTTCATCTATCGATCCACCCACGCCACCCATTCACGCTCCAGATCAGCCAGCGGCTTGCCATACGCGCCGCTGTAGTCGGCGGAGCCGGGGCTGCCCGCCCCGCTGATGTAGAGGGCATCGAACTGCGCGCGCGGGTAGGTTTCCAGCAGGTACTCGACAAAGCTGGCCCACTGATAATACAGCGCGTTCATGGCCGCGACACCCAGGCCGCTGTAGTGAGTGGCCAGCGGGTAGGCGACGCCGGCGGCGCGCTGGTTCTTCACGAAGCTGCGGAAATCGGGCTGGCCAGCCAGCCAGTACTTGCCCGCGCCATAGGTGGCCATCCCCTCGGACAGGATGAGATCGCTGTTGAGATGAGCCGCGCCATAGCGATCGTGCTCCAGCTGATGCACGATTTCGTGCGCCATGATGTTGACGGCGCGCTGCCGTTCGATGCCCTCGCAGGTATAGACATGCATATTGCGCACATCGGTGTAGGCAAGGCCGTGAATGCCGCAGCCCGGTTCACGCTCAAAGGTGGCCGTGAAGCGTGCGTTGGCGGGGCTGCCAAAGCGTTCGGACACATAGCTGTATGCCGCCGCGACCTCGGCGTTCAGTGCGTCGCGCTGGCCAGTATAAAGCTGGGCGGCCAGTTGCACGTCCAGCGCGTCGAGCGGCACCGTCGCACCACTGACGGCGGGCGGCTGTGCGCCAGGCGGGGCGGTCATTTCGATGCTGCCGAGCATGGGCGGCGGCCGCCAGTTGGTCACTAGCGACTGCGCGGGTTGGCCAGGGCGCAGCAACAGAATCACGAACACCGAAACCACGGCGACGCCAAACAGAACCTGTAATTGAGGACGGCGGGAGTAGGTGAACATCACATACAAGTATACCACGGGTGCAACGCACCGCAATGATTGGGGGTGGGATTCAGATTGTTGCGCCACCGTCGCGGCCACCGGATGCATCCGGCGTCTGCTATGCCACAACGCGCAGCAGCGCGTTCGTGTTATTCAACGCGCTTCAGCGCGTTTCGGATACCAGCAGCGGGTTTCAACCCGCGCACGCGGTGATGGCCGCAAGCGTTTGAACCCCACCCAATGATTGGCGGCGAATGGGCAGCCTGCGCGGCTGAAGCCGCTCGCTGAGTTTAGGAAGCC
>JACMIM010000621.1 GCA_014381165.1 Roseiflexaceae bacterium | reverse complement strand
GCCGAGAAGCCGCTGGTCGCCACCTACCAGAGCAGCGTGCCACTGCCGGGTGGCCAGGATCACAGCGAGCGGGCGGTCGAACAGGCATTCACGGAACACTTGCAGCGGCTGCGCGACGACGAGATCGGGCGCGGGCAGACGCTGGCTGGGCCGCACCGCGACGACCTACTGCTGAATGTGAATGACATCAGCATTGGCACCTACGGCTCGCGTGGGCAGCAGCGCGCCGCCACGCTGGCGCTCAAACTGGGTGAGGCCGAGTTGATGCGTAAGCGCTCTGGCGAATCGCCAGTGCTGCTGCTCGACGACCTACTTTCCGAGTTGGACGCCGAGCGACGCATGCATGTGTTAGAAGTCATCCTACGGCCTGATCAGCAGACGCTGATCACAGCCACCGGGACTGGCGATTTCGACGCGGCCTTTTTGGAACACGCGCGCAAAGTGCGGGTCGAGAATGGGCGGCTGTACCCGGCGTGAGGGGAAACTCATTAACCACGAAGAACACGAAGAACACGAAGACCGGAGCCGGGCAGATAACGCATGAAGAACACGATCAGCAGGACTAAAAAATCTGGTCGGTTGTGAAGGACAATATGGGAATGGTCGTTGCGGTGATCCGATGTCCACGAACAACTTTAACAAGCTGGGTATATTGATCGTCAAAAGGGTGCGTGTACTGCTCGATAATCAGCTTTTGCGCATCGACAAGCCACACTTCCGTGATACCAGCCGCCGCATATTGGGGCAGCTTTTGGTCACGGTCATACGCGAGCGAACTGTCGGACACTTCGATCAGCAGCAGCACATCCTCGGGGGTGGCGAGCGCCGTGGTATACACATCATCGCGGGGCCGTAACACGGCGATATCGGGTTGTGGCTCACCAAACTGATTGAGTTCAATCGGATTTTGGACGCTTACGAGTCCCGTATTGCCCAGCGCTGCACTTAGCAGCTGCGTCAGTTTGATTACCAACCCAACGTGGAACGGGCCGATGGGACTCATAACGATAATCTGCCCATCAATCAATTCAACGCGGTCATCCTCAGTGAGAATCTGGGCCTCACGCATCCGGCGATAATCGCCGATGGTAAATTGCCGTCGGGTGGCGAGGGAAATCGCCATACCTGTACCTCCTATGGCCTGCTTGACAGCGTCCTGATGCAGCGCGTGCGCAAAGCGGGGATTAGGGGCGCAACACTCGAGAACATTCTTCTATCCAGCTTCACAAATTCGGCGGGATTACTATACCACACGTTGTTCGATTGATCGCCTCACCTCCTGCCCTCTCCTCCGGTGGAAGAGGGGAATTTGGAGCCCTCTCCCGGTGAGAGAGGGCTGGGGTGAGGGTGCAGGAGCGGATCAATGTTTCTGCACCTCGCTAGATCACAAGCGTTGCGAGCGCCTGTGCGCGGCGTAGTGGGCGCAGCAGTATCCATCCAGCAAAGAAGCATGGGCCACTCACCGCAAGCGTTAGCAACAGGGTACCAAGAATAGACAGCGCAGCGTCTGGTGATAACAACAGCACCTGCTCCTGCATAATTCCACCAAGCGAGGGGTTTGGCGGCAGCACACCCAGGCCGAATGCATCCAGCGTGAACCCAGTGGTGGTCACTGCCCCAACAGCGAAGAGAAATAAACCGGCAGCACTGCGCAGGACAAGTCGCCTGTCCCAGCGCTGGTGATCGTGCCACACGTCGCGCGCGGCCAAGGCCACACGCGGCAACAGCAGCCCAACCCAGAGAACCACAAGCGTTATACCTTCACCAATTCCTAAGAAGAGTACGCGCAACGCAATTGCTGCAATCAGCAGCGGGAAGACCGTTATGACCAACGCTGGCAGCAGCAGCAGATCGGCAAGCGATTCGCCGAGTGCGCCGCGCCAGCGGGCCAGCGCTGCTACCAGAAAGCCCCAAAGCACGCCAGGTACCAGCGCCAACCCGGCGGCAAGCGCCGCTGTAAGCAGCGCCTGCCGCAACCCGATTAACATACGGGTGAATGTGTTTCTACCAAGCTGATCCCTACCAAACGGAGCCTCCAGCGACGGCACCGTACTTTGGCCGATCTGCGGCTGAAGCGCTCCCTCGGAAGATACGCCAAGCGTGAGCACGAGCATAACCAGCGGAATTAGCAAGCTTGCCAACGCCAAAGCGAGCCACACAGCCTCCCGCCTGTGGCTAGCAGTGGGTTGATCAGCGCTCTCTGCGGCCCGGTCGGCAGGCGCGGTCAGCCGCGCGAAACCATCGCCAAGTGCAGTGACCGCGAGGCCATCTGCGGCAACGAAAAGAGCAAGCTGTATAATTCCAGAAAATACCGGAATGTCGAGCTGGAGAACCGAACTCACGGCGAGTGTGCCGACGCCAGGAATGCGGAACAGCGACTCGACCACCAGCACGGCCGCCACCGCAGCCACGATGCCGCGTCCCAGCCCAGCCAGCAAGCTGTACCAACCTGACCGCCGCGCACCACGATACCAATATTCATACGCCGCGCTGGCAACCAGCGTGGCAGGCAATCCCACAAGTGTGAATAAGGGTAACACAAGGTGTCGTGCAGGTAATCTCACCGCGTCGTCATCAGGAAATACATTGAAGCCAACCGCTGGGAGAAGTTCCCACACGATTGCGAATTGGTATAGCACGAACAATCCCAGCCCAAAAAGTGGTAATGCAACCCAAAGCATCGCAGGCAGGCCCAAGATCAGTTTGAGCAGCAGCCCCAACAGCGGCGCGCGCGCTTCCAATCGATTGGCGCTTGTTGCTATCAAAGCGCCGATGACGCCAAACACCAATGCTGCAAGTAGCGACCAGCCAAGCAGTGTGGCACTGACCCCTACGTGTTCACGTAGCAGGTCGACAACTGGAATACCATTCGCTGCCGAGACGCCGCCAAAAAGCCCGAACCACGGGCCATCGCCAGGGCCTGGTTGCTGCGCCTGCGATTGTGCAGAAGGCTCCAGTAGCTCAAGTAATCTGCCATCCGGCCCTTGGCTTGCCACGCGCAGCGCACTTATCCACACCATCTGCGCGATAATCAGTGCAAGCACAAGCAACACAATGCGTCTGAACATTTGAATAAGGGCCATATCGCGCTGGCG
>JACMIM010000620.1 GCA_014381165.1 Roseiflexaceae bacterium | reverse complement strand
GTGGGCAAGAAAATACGGAATAATTGTAGGAGTTCCGCAGTGGCCCAAGCGCTTTCTTTTCGCCTGCGGCGGGCAAGGAACTAACTAATAATTGTTTCGGCTTTTGGCGCTCTGCGCCAAAAGCCGAAACAAAAAAGATAGATCTTCCATGCTGCCGTAGGCAGGAACCGCCAACTGCGTAAGTCCTAAATTGTTTCGGTTGTTGGCGCGAAGCGCCAACAACCGAAACAAAAAGATATATCTTCCATAACGAGGAGGCTGTATGATCGAGACACATGATATTGTTCGCCCGCCCAAAGAACTAGTCGACGGGTTGGCACGGATTGGCAGCGCCACCGCCAGCGGTGAACTCAGCCGCCTTGGTATCCGCGACCCGCACATGCGCGGGCTTCGTCCCTGGACGCCCGGCAAAGCGGTGGCCGGCCCGGCGCTCACCTTGCAGTTTATGCCCAAGCGCGAAGACCTGTACCGCGTGGATGAGTATGCCGACCCAGAGAAGCAGCTGCATCGCCATGTGCTGTACCATACGCAACCCGGCGATATCGTTGTGGTTGATGCGCGTGGCGATCTGGGTAGTGGGGTGTTTGGCGAAATGATGCTGACGTATTTCAAGGGCCGGGGCGGCGCGGGCGTTGTGATCGACGGCTGCATCCGCGATTGGACGCATGTGCAGCAGCTTGATCTGCCGCTGTGGCTCAAGGGCGTGACGCCGAACTTCCATACGCAAACGAACATCGTGCCGTTTGCGGTGAATGTTCCAGTGGCGTGTAACAACGTGCTCGTCATGCCCGGCGACATCATTATTGCCGATGATGACGGCGTGGTGGTGGTGCCGATTGGGCTTGCGCCCGAACTGCTCGAGCACGCTAGCAAGCACGCCGAGTGGGAGGATTTCTCGCGCCTTCGTTTAGCGGAGGGCGGCGATCTGCGGAAATACTACCCGTTATCTGAGGACGCGCGCGGCGAGTACGAGGAATGGCGCAAAACCCAACTGCCGTAGTTCGTATGGGCTGGCGCTTCATCCAGAGGCGAGCGGGCTTCATGCGCTTGAGAAGCCTTCTGACCAGATGAAGTGCCCGAGCGCGGGGTCGTAATACCGCGCACGATGTAGCAAAAAGCAAAGACATTGACCTCACCCTCACCCCAGCCCGCTCCCACACTGAGAACGGGCTGGGGTGAGGGATCAATGTTTCTGCACTCTGCAGAAGTACAGCAGCCCCGTCGTGTCCGACCGCTGCCCGGTGTAGTGCAGATAGATCGGCAGCGCGTTGTCCTGCCGCGTTTTGCCTGCGCTTGTCGAAGGGCGTGGCAACTCCACATCAGTTCCCAACCAGGCCTACACAACATCTTCATATCCTGTGGCTAGACTGATTGTGTACTGCTAGCAAGATCTGCTGGTGGTTCTCGCTTCAAATCACAAGGAGATTACGCTATGAAACGAAGATCGTTGATCGTGGTGGCCGCGCTGGCGCTCGGCCTGATGCTGGGTCTGCTCGTTGGGCCGCTGATCGGTAGTGGCACTGCCAGCGCGCAGACTGCGACAACCGTGCCCGGCGGCTCGCTCTGGGGCCAGTTTCTCGACAACCTGGCCGGCAGACTGAACATCAATCGCTCGGCGCTCGACAGCGCGATTGTGAGCGCCGGTACCACCACCGCTGATCAGGCTGTGCAAAGCGGCACGCTCACCCAAGCCCAGGCCGATTCGCTGAAAGCCCGCGTGCAAGCCGGTGATCTCCACGGACTGTTACGCGGGCGCGGCGGGCCGGGCGGCGACAAGGGCGCGCACAGTGCCGTCCGCCAGGCTATGCTGGATGCGGCGGCCAACACTTTGGGTCTTTCCACTGCGGATCTGACCACACAGCTGCGGGCCGGCCAGACGATTGCCCAGATCGCGCAGGCCAAGGGCAGCACCGAGCAAGCCGTGCTGAACGCCGCGCTGGCAGCGGCCAAAACTCAGCTCGACCAGCAGGTGGCTGCTGGCACGATCACCCAGGCCAGGGCCGACAGCGCCTACGCCGAGCTTCAGCAGCGTGGTGCGCAAATCCTCAACGGGCGCGGCCATGGCCGCCGTGGCGAACGCGGTACGCCCGCAACACCCACGACACCGACAACTACGCCTTCGGCTGGTGCGTAGCCTGATCCGGCGCTGAAGCGCCGGGCTATTGGGTTTCGCATGTGTCCATAGGGGCAGCCCGCAATACCAACTAGCCCGGCGCTACAGCGCCGGGCGAAGGTGCTGCAGGGGCTTCTAGCCTACAGAAAGCAGGGTGATGGCGAAAACAATTCTGGTTATCGACGACACCGCCAGCCTGCGCAAGCTGGTGCAGAGCTACCTTGCGCAGGAGGGTTTTGCGGTTGTGACGGCGGCAGATGGGCGCGAGGCGCTGATGGTCGCCCGCCAAACCCAGCCCGACCTGATTATTCTCGATCTGATGATGCCCGAGATGGGCGGCTATGAATTCATGCGAGCCTATGCCAAACACGGCAGCGCGCCAGTGATCGTGCTGACCGCCAAGCTCGAAGAGAATGACAAGGTGCTCGGCCTGGAACTTGGTGCCGACGACTATATCACCAAGCCGTTCAGCCCGCGCGAACTGACCGCGCGGGTGCGGGCGGTGCTGCGCCGCGTCAACCGCGCTGAAGCTGAACCTGATCTGCTGCGGGTCGCCGATGTTACGCTCGACCGCACCGGCCGCCTGCTGACGGTGGCGGGGCGGCGCGTCGATCTTACACCCTCGGAGTTCGACCTGCTGGCAACGCTGATGCTCGCGCCAGGGCGTGTGTTTTCGCGCCAGGATTTGCTCGACCGGCTCCAAGGCAGTGCCTACGAGAGCTACGAGCGCACGATCGACGTGCATATTCGCAATCTGCGCGCCAAGATCGAACCCGATACCCGCCACCCGCGCTATGTCGAAACGGTGTTCGGTGTTGGCTATCGCTTTGCTGCCGAGCGCGCGCCGCAAAAGCAGTAACCATGAAGAGACGAAACTGGCCCCTCACCCAAGCCCGCTTCCACCCGGAGCGGGGCAGAGCGTGAGCGTGCAGTTCGTGGCCTGTGAAAGTTGAGTCAGGTCGATAATGAACGATCAGGGGACAAAAGGTGTGCGTGATGTTGAGCCGCGCCCGCGTGTGCGTTCGCTGGCACTGCGCTTGACGCTGGCGTTTGCTTGCGTCGGGCTGCTTGGCGCGCTGCTGGTCGCGTTTTTTGTCGGCCAGCGCACCCAAGTGGCCTTCGATCAGTTCGTGACCGACCGTGAGCAGGCCTCGCTGGTCGCCCAACTCGCCGAATATTATCAGCAGCGCGGCAGCTGGGCCGGTGTGGCGCAGGTCATCCGCGCCCAGGGCGCCGCCGCACAAGGGCGCGAGCGCGGCGCGCGCATGACACTGGTTGGGTCAAACGGGCAGGTGATTGTCGGCAATGGGCGCTTTCGCAGCCAGGGCGCGATTCCGCGCGGTGAGCTGAACCGCGCAACACCCGTCGTGGTCGACGGCACGACCGTCGGCTGGCTGCTCGACGACCAGGGCAATAAACCCACGGCGCGGGGCACACCCGAGGATGACTTCCTTGAGCGACTGACCCAGGCCCTGGTCTATGGTGCGACCGGGGCGACGATGGTGGCGCTGCTGCTCGGTATGCTGCTTGCACGCACGCTGACTCGCCCGCTACGCGAGCTGACCGCCGCCACGGAATCGCTGGCTCAAGGGTCGCTTGGCCAGCAAGTGGTGGTGCGCTCGCGTGATGAGCTGGGGACGCTCGCAGTGTCCTTCAACCGCATGAGTGCCGATCTAGCGCGCGCGCGCGTGCTGCGCCGCCAAATGACTGCCGACATCGCCCACGATCTGCGCACCCCGCTCAGTGTTATTCTTGGTTATACCGAAGCGCTACGCGAGGGTAAGCTGCTGCCGGATCAGGACATGTTCGACACCATGCACACCGAGGCGCAGCATCTTCAACACCTAATCGACGATTTACGTGTGCTGTCGCTGGCCGACGCGGGCGAGCTACCGCTGACACGCCAGCATATCGCCCCGCACACGCTGCTCGATCGCGCTGCCGCCACGTATGCCGCGCAGGCAAGCGCGCAAGGAATCGCGCTGGACGTGCAGGCGCTGTCAACTCTGCCGCTTGTCTGGGCCGATGCCGAACGGATGGCGCAGGTATTTGGCAATCTGCTAGCCAATGCGCTGCGCTACACGCCCGCTTGCGGGTCGATCGCGCTTGCTGCGGCGGTGCAGGGGCGCGCTGTGGAGTTCCAGGTGCGCGACACTGGCAGTGGCATCGACACAGCTGCGCTGCCGCACATCTTCGAACGCTTCTACCGTGCCGACGCAGCGCGCCAGCACCCTGGTTCGTCGGGTCTGGGCCTTGCGATCGTGAAATCGATCGTCGAAGCCCACGGCGGCAGCATTCACGCCGAAAGTGCGCCAGGCCAGGGGACGCTTATTCGCTTGAGCCTTCCAGTGTCGCCACATGGCGAATAGAGCTAGGACTTACGCAGTTGGCAGCTCCTGCCTGCGGCAGCAGGAAGATATATCTTTTTTGTTGCGGGTTTTTTTGGGGGGGGGGGAAACAAACACCACAAAATAGACGAAATTAT
>JACMIM010000619.1 GCA_014381165.1 Roseiflexaceae bacterium | reverse complement strand
TGTTCGTTGGCTTTTTATGTCATGCTGCATGTGTTTACTCGCTTTCGATCATACTAGGACTTACGCAGTTGGCGACTTCCGCCTGCGGCAGCGGGGAAGATATATCTTTTTTGTTTCCTTTTGTGGTGCTTTGCACCACAAAAGGAAACAATTATGACTCATTCCCTTGCCCGCCGCAGGCAAAAAGGAAACAATTATGACTCATTCCCTTGCCCGCCGCAGGCGAAATGAAAGATATTGGCCAACTGCGTAAGCCCTACATCCTTCGTTATTGACGTATGGAGCATGTACAGTGCAAGATCGTGACCATTCAGGCAGGGAACGGTTGCAGAGCGAGCGCGATCAATGGCTGGAATCTTGCCACAGAAAACACAAAACCCGTGTACCATCTACAACCAGGAGCATGCATATGAGTGATGTCAATGTGTGGATCGATCAGCTCCAGGCAGCCGAGGAGCAGATTGCAGCAACCCACGAAATCCTAAGCACACTCCAGCGGGATTTGAAAGAGGCTGGCCGCAAAAAGGACACAATGGCAATTGCCGAAGTGGTCGAGCGGTTAGCCCGCTACGGGCGAATGTTCGAGGATATGCGCAATTCCTGGACTGAGGTTGACGACTGAGCCGCGCGGCTGAAGCCGCTCGCTGGGGTTACGAAGCCCGCCTGCGCGAGCTGCAACGATGTTCAGCGCGCCGCGTGTGATCTTGCGCTGGTGCGTCTTTCGGCGTATGATTGCGCATTGGTCGAAAGCTATACCAACCTCTGGAGGCCCCCTATGGCAGAGAACAGCCGCAGCCGCCGGATCACGGCGGGCTATGAGCGGAGCCCTAACCGCGCCATGCTGCGCGCGGTCGGCTTTGGCGACGAAGACTTCACCAAGCCGATTATCGGTATCGCCAACAGCTACAGCACGATCACGCCCTGCAACTCTGGCCTGAACGAGCTGGCGCTACGCGCTGAACAGGCCGCCCGCGAGGCTGGCGCGATGCCGCAACTGTTCGGCACGATCACGGTCAGCGACGGCATCTCGATGGGCACCGAGGGCATGAAGTACTCGCTGGTTTCGCGCGAGGTGATCGCCGATTCGATCGAGACGGTATGCAACGCCCAGGCGATGGACGGTGTACTGGTGGTTGGCGGCTGCGATAAGAACATGCCCGGCGGCATGATCGCAATCGCCCGCTTGAATATTCCGGCGGTGTATGTGTATGGCGGCACGATCAAGCCAGGCCGTCTGGGCGGCAACGATCTAACGATTGTTAGCGTCTTCGAGGCGGTCGGCCAGTACAGCGCCGGCAAGATCGACAGCGATCAGCTGATGCAGGTCGAGCGCCACGCCTGTCCCGGCGCTGGATCGTGCGGCGGCATGTACACCGCCAACACGATGTCGTCGGCGATCGAAGCGCTGGGCATGGGTTTACCCTTTTCGTCGACCATGGCGGCCGAAGATCCCGAAAAGGCCGAGAGCGCCGCCGAAAGCGCGCGTGTGCTGGTCGAGTGCGTGCGCCGCCAGCTTCTGCCCAGCCAAATCCTGACCCGCGCGGCCTTCGAGAATGCGATTACGGTGACTATGGCGCTAGGCGGCTCGACCAACGCCGTGCTACATTTGCTGGCGATCGCCCACGCGGCAAGCGTCCCACTTTCGATCGACGATTTCGAGAGCATCCGCCTGCGCACGCCAGTGCTATGCGATCTCAAGCCCTCAGGCAAGTATGTGGCGACCGATTTGCACCAGGTCGGCGGGGTGCCGCTGGTGATGAAAATGCTGCTCGACCACGGCCTGCTGCATGGCGACTGCATGACTGTGACCGGCAAGACCATCGCGGGGAATTTGGCCGCCATTTCGGGCACGCCGCCAGAGGGCCAGGAGGTCGTGCGGGCTTGGGACGCGCCGATCTACGCCCAAGGCCACCTGGCAGTGCTGCGCGGCAACCTGGCCGAGGAAGGTGCGGTCGCCAAGATCAGCGGCGTGAAATCGCCGCTGATCACTGGGCCGGCGCGCGTGTTCGATTCCGAGGAATTGTGCATGGCGGCGATTCTCTCGCGCAGCATTAACCCCGGCGATGTGTTAGTCATCCGCTACGAAGGGCCAAAGGGTGGCCCCGGCATGCGCGAGATGCTGGCACCCACCTCGGCAATTATCGGCGCGGGCCTGGGCGATTCAGTCGCCCTGATCACCGATGGACGCTTTTCCGGTGGCACCTACGGCCTGGTGGTTGGCCATGTCGCGCCGGAGGCGGCGGTCGGCGGCCTGATCGCGCTGGTGCAAGAGGGCGACCCGATCACGATCGACGCGGTCGGGCTGTTGCTCCAGCTGAATGTCGCCGACGACGAAATCGCTCGTCGCCGCGCCGCATGGCACGCGCCAGCCACACGCTACCCGCGCGGCGTGCTGGCCAAGTACGCCAAGCAAGTATCCTCGGCCTCGCTTGGCGCAGTGACAGATCTGGACTGACTGCCGGAAGAGTAACCACGAAGATCACGAAGATCACGAAGTCCGGACTCTATATGTTCGGCCTTCGTGGTCTTCATGGTCTTCGCGTTCTTCGTGGTAAAGCGTTCTACTGTCTTAAACTAACTACTGAAAGAGTAACCACGAAGATCACGAAGGTCGGAAAACCACGAAGATCACGAAGGCCGGACTATACATGTTCGGCCTTCGTGTTCTTCGTGTTCTTCGCGCTCTTCGTGGTAAAGCGTTCTACTCTGGTGCGTCGCGCAGGCGGTAGCCCACACCTGGCTCGGTGATCAGGTAGCGCGGGCGGGCCGGGTGCGCCTCGATCTTTTGGCGCAGCTGGCCCATGTAAACACGCAGGTAGGCTGTTTCGGTGGTGTACCCCGGCCCCCAGACTTCGCGTAGCAGCTGCTGATGCGTGACGACCTTGCCGGCATACTGCACCAGTGTGATCAGCAGTTTGTATTCGAGCGGCGTCAGATGAATCTCCTTGCCCTCCACCAGCACCTGACGCCGCGCCAGATCGACGCATAGCCCGCCACTCGAAAAGACTGGCTCGGCGGCGGGTTGAACCACACTGATCGAATGGCGTAGCGCAACGCGCAACCGGGCCAGCAGCTCGCCGACACCAAAAGGCTTGGTCAGGTAGTCGTCAGCACCCGCATCTAGGGCGGCGATCTTGTCGCGCTCCTGGCCACGCGCCGAAAGTACGATGATTGGCACACGCGACCACATACGTACTTCTGTTGTTATGTCAATTCCATCACCATCGGGCAGGCCAAGATCGAGCAGAACAACATCGGGCGGCTCGGTGGTAAGCAGCTGCATGCCTTCGCGGGCGGTCGTGGCCTCGATCACGCGGTAGCCATGGCTGCCCAGCGACGCGCGCAGAAAGCGCCGGATGGGCGGCTCGTCCTCGATGATTAGGATAGTCGGCGCTGTGTCGGTCATACGTGTCCATATCTCTTCGCGGGGATCGCCCCAGCGTGGTAGGCCGGAGGCGGGGGCGAGCCCCGCAGCTACACCCACCGCCTAGTGGCGTTGGGGGCGGCGGGGCCGCAACCGCTGCCTGGTG
>JACMIM010000618.1 GCA_014381165.1 Roseiflexaceae bacterium | reverse complement strand
GGCGTGTGGCCAGCAGTGCGGTCGGCAAAGGCGGCCACGGCAATGCAGCGGCGTGCGGTTCCTGGAACCGAAACGGTCATGCGTTCGTCGGCGATGCTGGCGGCGAAGCGAGGCGGCGCACTGCCGCGCTCGATCCAGGCGTCGAAGCGCGCCGCGCCGCGCCGCTGCTTGGCCTGCAGCGTGACCGTCCAACGGCCCGCTTCCAGATTGCCCCGGCTGCCCGCCCCGAGAACGAGGTAGATGCGGTTGTCGCCATTGGCCGGGTTGTCGAGAATCGAGCTGATCGCTACTTGGTTGCCATTCGGCAGAAACAGCTCGCGTACCTCGTCGCCGCCAACTGGCGCGGTTGCCGTGCCGTCAGGTGTGCCGACGATGATCTCAAAACGCCCCGCCGCCGCGTACCACACGTCGATCGTCGCATCCGCACCGCCCGCAACCTCGATTGGTAACACGGCGGTCTGGTTACGCTTCAAGCTGCCGCTGGCATGACAGCCCGCGCCACCGGCATTGCCAGCAGCCTTGATCAGCGCCCGCCCTGGTGCGGCCAGCAGTGCGTCGATGCCGCGTTCCAACAAGCTGGTTCCATCGTGTGGGCCAAGATAGCTGCCCAGGCTCAGGTTTACAACGGCGGGCCGACCAAGCTTGGCGGCTCTTGCATAGACATAACGAATAGCGTCAAGGGTACGGGCCGAATCGCCAAGCGCCTTGGCGTCGCTTGATGTCGCCACCACGATCAGGTCAGTGGCGGGCGCAATGCCTTGATAGGGTAGTGCCGACCCAGCGGCGATGCTGGCGACGTGCGTGCCATGGCCGTGGGTATCGCGGTGACGCAGCAATGCCGTGCTTCGCCCCGCCGCCAGCGCCTGATTGATCTGCGCCTGATCGTACACAACACCATAGCCAAAGCCAGCGGGGTGCTGCTCGCTGGCCACTGGTGAAAGCGTTTGATCCCACAGCTCGATCACGGCACTACGGCCATCGGCGCGACGAAAGGCCGGGTGCCACAGATCGATGCCGGTGTCGATCACACCGATAATCACACCTCGCCCGCTCAAGCTCAGGGGCGGGCGCTGCACCACATCCGCGCCCACCGTTGTTGCGCTTAGATCGAGTTCGCTGGCTAGCGGCCGCGCCGCCTCGACCGCACGCACGCGCCGGTCGTCGGCCAACCTCGTCAATTGTGCTGCATCCAGGCTGCCGGTCGCAATCCCGTCGGCAAACGATTCCACCACTACGCCGAGCGACTCCAGTTCAGCGCGGCTGCCGGCAAAATCGATCAACACGGTGACAGGCGCACTGGCGAGTTCAGCTGCGCCAAGCACCAGCGGCGCGGCATTCAGCTGCCCATGCAGCAGTGGGTCGATCTTGCGGTGAAGGCGCTTGGTCATAATGATGCAGATTCTTTGATTGCAGAATGAGTTTGCGCGGGTGTGAGGTGGAAAAGTGGTTGCGCATGTTTACGAACGCGGGGGACGAGCGTTTTTGGGGGTGGGATATTTCTGGTATGCTAGTCAACGAACGCCCAATAGCCCGGCGCTTCAGCGCCGGGGCCGATGATTGGGCGTTGCAGTCTGCAATGACACAAGTTACGCAGTGACGTGCCAATGCCTGACGCGCTGGCGGCTGAAGCCGCTGG
>JACMIM010000617.1 GCA_014381165.1 Roseiflexaceae bacterium | reverse complement strand
TTGGTGTCTTGGTGTCTTGGCGGTAAACGTTGCCCGCGCCTGCGTCCGCCCCGAGTTCAAGCGCGGTCTCGACCTGATCGAGCCGCGCGATGACCGAGCGCCGCCAGGCTTCGGTCTCGATCTCCTGCTTGCGTAGCCGGTACAGAATCTCGTCCTGCACCCGCCGCGCCCCGCCGATCCGGTCGGCCAGCAAGCCGATCAAAAAGGTGATCACCCCCAGCACCAGCAGAATACCGCCGATCAGCAGCGCCTGGTCATTCGAAAGCGTTTGATCGCCGAACCAGCCGAAGCGGCGTCCCAGAAACACGTAAAAGGCCCGGCCCCAGGCTAATCCCGCTAACATGAAGAACGCCGCCGCCATGTAGGAGAAGGTCTTCAGCGGCTCGTAGGTGGCGTAGGTGCGCGCGATCGTGGCGGCTTGGCGCTTGATAAAGTTCCAGTTGCCGCGATGCAGCCGCGAGGGCCGCTTCTCCGGGTTGGTTCGAATCGGCACGGTGGCAATCGTCAGCCGCTTTTTGCCAGCCTGAATGAGGTTCTCGACGGTGTAGGAGAAATCGGTGGTGACGAACATGCGCAGCGCCGCCTCGCGCGAAAGCGCACGGAAGCCACTGACGGTGTCGGGTACCTCTGTGCCGGAAGCCCAGCGCACTACCGAACTGCCGATGTGCTGGAGCGCCTTCTTGAAGGGTGAGAAGTGCTCGATCGTTTGCACCTGGCGGTCGCCGATCACATACTCGGCGCGGCCCTCGACAATCGGCGCGACCAGGCGCGGAATTTCACTGCCGGGGTATTGGTGGTCGGCGTCGGTGTTGACGATAATATCCGCGCCCAGGCGCAACGCCGTGTCGATGCCAGTCTGAAAGGCGGCGGCCAGCCCTTTGTTGCCTGTATGCCGCACAACATAATCTGCGCCGTGCGCCATGGCCACGGCCACCGTGTTGTCGCTGCTGCCGTCGTCGATAATCAGCACCTCGACCGTGTCGATGCCGGGAATGCTGCGTGGGATGTGCGTCAGCACCTCGGCGATATCAGCGCTTTCGTTGAACGCTGGAATTTGCACAATCAGCTTCATTGCCATCTCTTGTTTGGTATGCTGGTAGCTTCGCCGCCAACACATCAAAAACAGCACACGCTTTGGTCGTTTTGGCGGCAAAAGCGCCAAAAGATCAATGAATTCCCTTGATGTATTTTCCGCATTGTAGCGGCCAAGCGCGGCTTTGTAAAGCACAGCTATCTGAGCGCGGGCTGATGATCTGCATTGCGAGTACCGAGCGCTCTTGTGATTACAGTACCACTGTAGTGCTTGACCAGTCTCCCCTGCCCGGTGTATGCTGCCAACAGACCAAAACAAGCTGCTAGGAATGAGGGAGGCTACGATTGTGGCCCAGCATGAATATACATCGGCGCGTGACTCTGAGGCTGGTCTTGGCTTTCTAGTGGTTGAAATCGGCGGTGAGCGCTATGGCATCCCCTCGGCCAATGTGCGCGAGATCGTGCGCCACCGGCCCTGGACAGTTGTGCCTGGCGCACCCCCCACGCTGCCAGGAATCATCTCGCAGCGTGGCATCATCCTGCCGATTGTCGATCTGCGCGCGCTGCTTGAGTTGCCAGATGTCACGCTTGGCCGGACTGCCCGCTTTGTTGTCGTGCAACATCAGGATGTTGATATGGCGCTGCTGGTCGAGATGGCGCTTGATCTGACCAGCATTCCGGTCGACACGATCGAGCATGGGGTGCTCAACGGAGCGCGGCGCGGGCGAGCCGTGCGCGGGCTTGCCCACGCCGAGGGCTTGCCGCTGGCGCTGCTCGATCTTGATGCGGTGGTTGCACTGCTGCGAGAAGGTGGTTAGCGTGGCCGAGTTGCTGCTGATCGCCCACACGACGCTGCGGCGCTATGCCATACGCCATGATGATGTGTTGAGCATTCAGGCCGTCCACGGGTCGGCTGGCGCTGATCCCGCGCTCCTGCTGCGTAACCTGGGCACACTGTTCGATCCGCTCGACAGCGGCCCAAGCCAACCCCACCACGGCTTGTTCGTACCGATTCGGCGTAAACAGGTAGTGTTTCTGATCGAACAGGTGGAGTTGCTTGAACGCCCGCCGAGCGTACAGGCGCTGCCATTGTTCTTGCAGGCACATCTGAGGCAGCCTTGGTCGCTCGGCGTGATGGTGCTCGACGACGAGCCGGTGATCCTGCTCGACCTGCGTGCTGTGGCACGGGCGGTAATGGCCGATGTGCTCGCTGGCGGGTTCTAATTGAATGTACAGGATCGCTATGATTTGGCGACAAAGCTGGCAATTATATTTGGCTGCATGATGTGTATGCTAGAACTCTGAATCAACAGCGAAAGATGAACTGGTGAATAGCTATGCTTGGATCTGACACGGGCGCACGTACATCGCTTTCGAGCACCGCTGCTGCGGTCGCGGCGCTCCAGGGCAGCGATGCCGACCGCTCGATGCTGATGCTGCGCTTTTCAACAATTCTTGCCAGCGTATCCCTGGCGATCGGCCTAGTGCTGGCCGGGTTGAGCCTTGCAGATGTGATGCCACGGGCGATGTTTCCGTATCTTGTTGCCGCAATTGTGCTGACCACGCTCTTGTTGATTGGCACCTTTCTGCTTGCGCACCTGCGCCTGCATCGCCTCGCAGTGCGGTTTTTTCTGTTTGGCACGCTGCTCTATATTGCGCTGCTGGTGTTTTTGTTCGGCGGGGCGACACAGCTCACGCCGCTCACGTATGTGATCCCAGTGATGGTCGCTGGATTGTTCGGTGGTAGCCGCGGTGGGCTGTGGCTGTTCATCTGCGCTGCAGCCTGCTACACAGCGCAGGCAGGCGCTGAACTAGCTGGGCTGTACCAGCCGCCCGTGGTGCTTGGCGAAACCAATCAGTTGCTGGTTTCCGTGCTGATATTTTTCGTTGCCGGTGGCATGATGGCCTACCAGGCCTATCTGTGGTCGAGCAGCACCAGGCTGTTTATGAGCCAGATCGGCGAGCAATCCGAAGCACTGTTTGGCTCAAACGAGAAGCTGCTACAGAAGAATATTCAGCAGATCGAGATCGGTAACGAGCTATCGGTTGCCTCCGCCGAGCTGCTGGCCGCTTCACACCAGCAGGCCAGTGGTGCGACTGAGCAGGCCAGCGCGGTTTCGCAAATTAGTACAACAATCGAAGAACTCGGCGCGACCGCGCGCCAGATTGCGATCTCCGCCGAGCAGGTAGCGCACGCCGCGCAGCAGACGCTGGAAAACCTGAGCGAAGGCCAGGGCGCAGTCGATGCCGGTATCCAGGCCATGGAGCGCATTCGCGGCCGCATGCGCGATGTTACTCAGCGCGTGCTCAGCCTGGGCGAGCGCTCGCAGCAGATCGGCGAGATTATCGACTTGATCAACGATCTGTCTGATGAAACGCACCTGCTGGCGCTGAACGCCGCGATCGAGGCGGCTGGTGCGGGCGAACACGGTCGGCGCTTTGCGGTGGTCGCCGCCGAGGTCAAGAGCCTAGCGAACCGCGCACTGGCGGCGGCAAAAGAGGTCAAGGGCGTGATCGCCGAGATTCAGCAGGCTACCAATACCGCTGTGCTGGCCGCCGAGGAAGGTGGGAAAGAGGTCGAGCGCGGCGTGGAGCAATCGCATAATGCTGGCCAAGTGATGGATTCGATTGTGATGGTGGCCGAGCGCACCGCCCAAAGTGCCAGCGAAATCAGCATGGCCACTGCCCAGCAGCAAAGCGCCAGCGAGCAGGTGGTCGAGACCATGCGCGAGGTCGCCGAGGTTGCGCGGCAGACTGCCGCCGGTGCCCGCCAGATGTCGGAATCGGCCCAGATGTTGAGCGCGATCGCCGAACGCCTCCATGGTATCACGGGAACCTCGATTATCGGTGGGCTAGACAATGGCTATGGGTCGCGTCACGGCGAGTTTGCTGGCAGCGAACGCCTGAATGGCCGGTACGGCTAGATGGATCTTTCCTCCTTCTACAGCCAGTTTCGCGATGAAGCGGCTGAAAATGTGCGCGTGATCGGCGCAGGCTTGCTCGCGCTTGACGCAGCTGAGTTGTCGCTGGGCGAGCGCAAGGAGCAGATCAACGCGGTCTTTCGCGCCATGCACACGATCAAAGGCTCGGCGCGGCTGCTGGGGTTTGAAGCAGCCGGGCAGGTGGCCCACGCCTGCGAGCATCTGTTGGATGGGGTGCGCGCGGGCCAACGCGAGCTGACCCGCGCCCTGGCCGACGAACTGCTGCGCGCTGGCGACGCAATTCTTGAGCTGGTACACGCGCAACTTGATAACCGACTGGCCCATGTAGAAGTGTCCAGTGTCCTGCTTGCGCTGGAGCGTGTCACAGGCCCTGGCGACGAGCCGGTAGCTGAACTGCCAGCAGCCCCCGCGCCGCCCGTGCTTACCGCAGCGCCCCCGCTGGACGAAGGCATGGCGCGGCGGCCACGCACTGCCAGCCGCCAAACCGTGCGCGTGCGCGTCGATCGGCTCGATAAGCTGCTCAACCTCGCGGGGGAGCTTGCGGTCGGCCAGCAGGTGCAAAGCACACATTTGCTGGCGCTGGAGGATTTGCGCGCCACGGCCGTTCAGCAGCAGCGCGCACTGGTTGGGCTGGAGCGCGCGCTAGGTCGGCTACGGTTTTCTGCCCAAGAGCAGGGAATAATCGAGGGGCATCTCAATGGGGCGCTGAATCGCGGTGAGCAGGCGCTGCGCCAGTTCAAGGGCCAGGCCGAGCACTTCGCGCGCCATGTGAACGAGACCAAGCTGCTGGTGGAAGATTTGGAGCAGGAGGTCATGGCGGTACGCCTGGTGCCGTTTTCAATCCTGACAGCGAACCTGCCACGGGCTGTGCGCGATCTGGCGCGCGAAACTGGCAAAGAGATCGCGCTTGTCTTAGAAGGCGAGACCACCGAGCTGGATCGCAAGGTGATCGAGGTGCTGGGCGACCCGATCGTGCATATGCTGCGTAATGCCGCCGATCACGGCATCGAGCCGCCAAACGAGCGCGAGCGTGCGGGCAAGCCGGCTCAGGGCACGATCACTGTGCATGCGCGCGCGGTTGGCTCACACGCGCACCTGAGCATCAGCGACGACGGGCGCGGCATGGATGCTCAGGCGTTACGCGAAAGCGCTATTCGCAAAGGCCTGCTGAGTGTGGAGCTAGCCGAGCGGTTGAGCGAACATGAATCGCTGGAGCTGATCTTTCTGCCGGGCTTCAGCACAGCCTTGATGATTACCGACATTTCGGGCCGCGGTGTTGGCATGGATGTTGTTCGCACCAATGTGCTCGAGCTGGACGGCCAGGTGCAGATCGAATCGCAGCTCGGCCAGGGGACAACCATTACGCTGGTGCTGCCGCTCACGCTCGTTACCACCCGCGTGCTGCTGGTCGACGTGGGCGCGCATACGTTTGCACTGCCAGCCACGGCCTGTCAGGGTACGGTCTGGGTCTACCCCGACAACGTTCGCATGGTCGAGGGCCGCGCGGTCATCCATCACGAAGGGCGCTACACCCCGGTTCTGCGCCTGGCGGATCTGTTGGATGTCGCCGGGGCGCGGGCGTTTCCTGCGGCCCAGCGGACGCCCAGCGTTCTGATCGGCAGCAGCCGTCCGCTCGCACTGCTGGTCGATCGGCTGGTCGATGAGCGCGAGGTTGTGGTCAAGCCAATTGGCGTGCTGATGGAGCAGCAGCGGCGCTACAGCGGGGCGATTCAGTTTGGCGATGGCCGCTTGATTCTGATGCTCAACCCGACCACACTTGCCCAGGTGGCGCGTGGCATGGCGCTGGTCACCAGGGTGGCAGCGCGTGATGCGGCGGTTCGCCGTTCGCGCCTGCTGGTGGCCGACGACTCATTCACAACCCGTGAGCTGATTAGTAGCATTCTTGAATCGGCGGGCTATGAGGTGGCGACGGCGGTCGATGGGCTTGATGCACTTGACAAATTGCGGGGCGCTTCCTACGATCTCGTGGTGAGCGATGTCGAGATGCCACGGGTTGATGGGTTTCAGCTGACGGCGCGGCTGCGCCAGGAGCTGGGTTTGCGCGAGCTGCCGGTGGTGATCGTGACCAGTCTAGCGTCGGAAGCACACCGGCGGCAGGGCCTGGAAGCTGGCGCGCAGGCCTACATTGTCAAAAGTCAATTCGATCAAAGCAACCTGCTGGAAACAATCCGGCAGCTACTTGGCAGCTAGCGTGGAACCATCCAGGCTTCGTTCAATCTTTGGGGGACGTGATGATGCCAGATAGAATTCTCGTGGTCGATGATAGTAAATTAGTTACCGATATTGTGAAGATGCGGCTTCAGATGTATGGCTACGAGGTCGAGTTGGCCCACAGCGGCGAGGAAGCCCTGGCCAAGATCGCAAACGGTATGCCGGATTTGATGGTGCTCGATGTTCAGATGCCAGGTATCGATGGCTATGAGGTCTGCCGCCGCCTGCGCGACGACCCAGCGCACGATGATCTGCGCATTATCATGCTGACATCGAGCGACGACAAGCACGCCGCATTCGAGGCCGGCGTCGACGATTATCTCAACAAAGATATCGACCTACTCAACCTGCCAAACCGGGTCAAGCTTATCCTCGAGATGCACTAGATGCTACGCCCGATTCGCGTTGTCATTGTGGATGACTCGACGCTCATGCAGCGTGTGCTGACCGGCTTGCTGGAGCAGGACACGGCCATTCAGATTATTGGCACCGCAAGTAATGGTCGCGATGCGATAGCTCTGGTCGAGCGGCTGCGCCCCGATGTGGTGATCATGGATGTGCATATGCCAATCATGGATGGGCTGGAGACGACTGCGCACCTGATGGCAACCTGTCCAACGCCGATCCTGGTGTTGACCGCGTTGGCGCAGTATGATGTGGATATCACATTCAAGATGCTTGGTGCTGGGGCGCTTGATGTGGTTGAGAAGCCGCGTGACGACAAGCCGCTGGCACTGGCGCGCCAGTCTCATGATCTCATCCGGCGCGTCAAGCTGCTCGCGCGGGTCAAAGTCGTTCGGCATCTGCGGGGCCGCAAGCGTTCCGAAGAAGCCGAACCGCACATCGGAACGAGATTCACCAGCCCGGCGCTAACGAACCCGGCGGTAACGAACCCGGCGCTTCAGCGCCGGGGCCACGAAGCGCCGGCTGTGCTCGCCGAACGCCGTCCTAACGCCGCAGCCAACGCCACGCGCGATAGCGGCTTTCCGGTGCTGATCATCGGCGCGAGCACTGGTGGGCCGCGGGTGGTCAACCAAATCCTGAGTTCGTTGCCGTCGGGCTTTCCGGCAGCGGTGGTAGTGGTGCAACACATCGCCGAGGGGTTTAGCGCGGGCATGGCCGAATGGTTGGGGTTGGGCTGCCGCCTGCCGGTCGTGGTCGCAACAGAGCACCTCGTCGTCAAGCCTGGCCAGGTGCTGATCGCGCCGGATCGTTCTGATCTGCTGTTAGAAGCTGGCGGGATCGTTCACCTGAGCAAAAGTGCGTTGTTGCTCCAGCGGCCCTCGATCGATGTGGCGATGCAGGCGGCGGCGGCGGTATTTGGGCGGCGCTGTACTGGCGTGCTGCTGACCGGTATGGGCCGTGATGGTGCGTATGGCATGCTGACCGTGCGGCGGGCCGGTGGTCATACCATCGCGCAAGATCAGGATAGCAGCGCGATCTTTGGCATGCCGAAAGCGGCGATTGAGCTTGGTGCCGCCGCCGAAGTGTTGCCAGCCGCACAGATAGCCGGGCGGCTGATCGAACTCGTGCGCACCACCACGGCGACGCCAATCTCCAAATAGTCACCTTTCTGCTGGTCGCGCAGTGCCGCCAGACCAGCACAATTCTATGATATGACACGTTCACCCAAACAAACAGCCGTGCTCCAGGCCCGCATCGCACAGCTTCAGCTGCCTGCGGTTCCCCTGGATGAAACCAGCTTCGTGCGCCTGCGCGATCAGCTGTCGAGGTTCAGCGGTGTCTATTTGGATGGCTCACGCCGACGTATACTTGAGCAGGCGGTTGCTACGCGCCTTGCAGCAACAGCGCTCGATGTTGAAAGCTATTTGCGGCAGATCGCCGAGAACCGCGACGAGTTGCGGCAACTAACCACCTGTGTGCTCAACCACGAGACCTTCTTCTTTCGTAATCAGCCGCACATGCGTGCGCTTCAGGCCGTTCTACTGCCGGAGCTACACCGTCGCAAGCCGCCCGGCGAGCCGATTCGCATCTGGAGCGCCGGCTGCGCAACTGGTGAAGAAGCCTACTCGCTTGCTATCACCGCCCTGGAATGCTTTCCGCTCGGCGGGCGCACCGTTGAAATCTGGGCGACCGATCTGAGTGATGCCGCACTAGAACAAGCGCAGCGCGGCTTCTACAGCGGTCGGTCGCTGGTCAAAGTTTCAGAACAGTTGCTTGAGCGCTACTTTCAATCATGCGGCGGCGGCTACACGATCCACGAGCGCGTGCGGGCGCTAGTTCGGTTCGAGCGCCTGAATATTGTGGAGCCGCCCCCGCCGTCAGCCCGAGATATTGACATAATATTCTGCCAGAATGTGATTATCTACTTTCAACCGGAAACGGCGCGGGCCGTATTACAGCAGTTCTACCAGCTTCTGCCAGTGGGTGGAATGCTGTTTCTGGGCTTTTCAGAAACGATTCGCTCGAGCTTCGACAGTTTCCGCACACGAGAAGTGTTGGGCGCATACGTTTACTACAAAGAGGCGGAACAAGCTAGGCGCGAAACCAAGCCCTTGACCCTTCCAGTGCTCGCCAAGCCTGCGCCAATCCAGCCACGCACACGGCCGGTTGCGGCGGCACAGGCGATACCGCTAGCGCGCCCAGATCCTGCTGCCGCGCACGATCAGACGCTGCAACGCTCGCCACACGGGCCACTTGCGGCCCCGGCGGGCAGGTTGGCTGCACAGCTACTGGCCGACCGTGGGCAAACAGAACAGGCCCTGGCTGCGGCTAAACGCGTCGTCGCGCTCGATCCACTTGATGCCGAGGCCGCGCTGCTGTTGGGCACACTGTATGGCCTGAGCGACATGGGCGAGTTAGCAGTCGAATACCTGGAACGGGCGCGCTATCTCGATGGCGCTGCGCCAATCCCTTCCTTTCGCCTGGCCGAAGCTTACCGTCGGCAGAACCGCGATCAGCTGGCGCTGCGCGAGTACCGTGCGACGCTACGAAAGCTTCAACCATTTCCACCGGATACCGTCCTCGGCGGTGTCGCGGTGGGCTGGCTGCGCGAGACGTGTGAACGACACACGCACCAACTTGGGCAACAGAATAGCGGGCATTAAAAGGGCATAGTGCCCTTTTACTATCTCTGGTAGTACGAATGTGAAACAGCAACATCGGCATCAACGCGCGACTCTACTCGGCCATTGCGGCGCGGCAACAGCCCGTAGAATCGGCCTGAGTTCAACCAACCGCAACGCGGCGGCTCGTGACGCACAGCGACAGGCCGAGATCGAGCAGGAGTTGCTACTGGCCCGCGATATCCAGCAGGGTTTATTGCTGGAAGCCGTGCCACGGCTGCTGGGCTATGAGATCAGCGCCGTGTGTCTACCTGCGCGTGATCTTGGCGGCGATCTGTACGATTTCCTGGCCTTGGGCGGCGGCCAGCACGCCATTATGATTGGCGATGTTTCTGGCAAAGGGCTACCGGCGGCACTACGCATGGCGGTCGCGCGCACCGTGTTTCGGCACGAGGCGCGGCGCGGCCTGCTGCCCAGCACGACCCTGGCCGCTGTTAATCAAACTGTGCTGACCGATATCCCGCAGGGCATGGTTACAATGCTCTACACCACACTCGATCTTGATTCCGGTGTCCTGCGCATGGCCAACGCGGGGCATAACTTTCCAATCATCATCAATGGCGCAGTCAGCGAGGTCGAGCTGACAGGGCTGCCGCTCGGCGTCGATAGTGAGTGCAGCTATCGCGAGATGGTGCATACATTACACCATGGCGACACCGTGTTCTTCTTCACCGACGGTGTGGTGGAGGCGCTGAATCCTGCCGGTGCTATGTTTGGCGATGATCGTCTTCAGGCGCTGCTTGGCGCGTGCGCTGCAATGAAGCCGCGCGCCATGGTGGCACGCCTGGTTCACGAGCTACGGCAGTGGGGTTGTGGCACGCAGGCCGATGATATCACGCTGGTGGTGTTGCGGCGGCGCTGCGCTGCACTAGGCGACGAGCTGCACCTGGCGGTAGTCGATGTGCTTGGCGCGGAGCGAGCGGGCTGGCTGTGGGCAGAGCTTGAGTTATCTACATGCACAACTACTGCCGCTTGGACGGCGCAGCTGCCGGAAATCACGCAGTGCGTGCAGGCGCACTTTGGGCGCGGCCTGGCCCGCGAACTTCAGGGGCAACTGCGAGCGGTAGCCGAGGAATATCGGTGAAGGGCAACTGAGCGGCGTGAGGCCTGGGTTGGTGAAGCATGAAGGGCAATAACAAGCCCCTATCGCCTCTGGCCTTGTGCCTTGGGCCTGGTATTGGAGTGAGCGATGACGGGTAGCGAACCACTGATATTTATGCCGCTCGACCTGGACACCTTTTCTGGGAGCGAGCGATTCATGGCTGGAACACGGCTTGGCGCGGCGTTCAGCCAGGGCATTCGTGCGTACCTGCGCGCGGCATATGCCGACGCGATCGAACACTTCAAGGCGGCCCTGATCGCCGCGTATGTCGAGGGTGAGGAGCAGGCCCAAATCTATGATCGCGAGCGGGCGATCATCTACCTGTATATTGGCAACGCGCTGGCGTTTCAAGATGAGTGGGATACCGCTCTGCGCGAGTATCTTGAATCGGTGCAGACGGATGCCCAACTCGCCGAAGCGCACTATAACTTGGGCGTGGCCTTTGCAGCGCAAGGCCATTTCGATCGGGCCATCTCCGCCTTCAAAGTAGCGCTCGATCTCAACGGGGCGTTGTACGAGGCGCATTTCTCGCTGGGGCGCTGTTACCAGCGGCTCGACGACGCCGGGCGGGCGTATATTCACTACCAGCAAGCCTGCGACGCCCGCCCACAAGCAGCAGAGCCACGCTATTACATGGGCCTGATGCACCAAAGCCACGGCGCATACGAGCTAGCCCAGCGCTGCTTCACCGAGGCGCTACGGGTCGAGCCTACCTTTGTCTCGCCCGAGGTCGAAGACCAAGTGCTGGTGGATCGCTCCGAGGCCGAGGTATCGCAGTGGTACTACCGTCTAAGTGATGATCTGAAGGCCCAGGGCTACGAGGAAGAGGCCGACCGCATCTACCGGGCGCTGCTCCAGTGGCGGCCAGATGAGCAGCGGGCGCACTACCTGCGCGGCAACCTGCTGGCCCGCGCTCGCCGCTTCGAAACAGCCATGGAGGAGTATGTGCGGATTCCGCCACAAAACAAATACTATGTCGATGCGCGCATGCGCATGAGCGCAATCTACAAGCTGCTGCAAAAGCCGCGCGATGCCTACAGCGTGTTGTTCGAGTGCGCCAAAATTCACCCCACCAACGGGCGGCTGTTCTTGAGCATGGGCAAGCTCCTGTATGATATGAGCAAAACGGCCCCGGCGGTGCGCGCCTTCGAGCGGGCGGTGCAGTTGCTGCCGCGTGACCCGCAGGCGCACTACCTGCTTGGCTTTATGTACACCGTGATTGGCAATGAAAGCTGGGCGATCGCCGCGTGGCGCAAGGCAGTCGAGCTTGCCCCCGATGCCCACTCGCTGCGGTACGATCTTGGCTATATGTATTTGCGTCGGGCGCGGCACGATCTCGCGGCCCACGAGTTTGCGCAGGTGCTGCGCTTTTGGCCGGAGGATGTTGAAACGAATTTCATGCTTGGCCTGTGCTACAAGGAGTTGCTTGAGCCGGCGCACGCCATCCCGCTGTTCGAAAAGGTGCTACGCCGGAACCCGCGCCACGCCCAGGCGCTCTACTACTTGGGCGCGGCCTACCTGCAAATTGGTAATATTTCGCTGGGTAAGGCCTACCTGCGGCGCTACGACCACCTCAGCAGCAGCGACCGGCCGGCCGCTGCTGGTAAATCCGCCGCACGTCTCCGGGCGCGCGGGGTGTCGCTGATGCGCTAGAACGTTTCTATTTGCTCAGTAAAGGCTTCAGCATGCAACGGGTATTCGTCAACATTCCATCCAACCCGATCTTCGAGCGGGTGGTACGCGCGAGCGCTGCGGAGCTTGGGCAGGCGGTCGGGCTACAGCCTGAACGGATCGAAGACCTCAAACTGGCGGTCAGCGAGGCGATCAATAATGCAATCGATCACGGCAACCCGCAGCAACAACACAAGCTGATCGAAGTGACGTTCTTACTCGACACGGAAAAGATCGAGGTTCGTATCAGCGATCAGGGCCAGGGCGTCGGACGAGTTGATTTTTCACGCAAGGTTGTGGAGGAGCAGAACTTGGAAAGCGGCATGCATCGTGGGTTTGGCATGTACCTGATCTCGGCCCTGGTCGATGATTGCGAAATCAACAGCTCGCAGAGCGGCACAACACTCACGCTTCGATTGTACTACCATAAGGATACCACGCCATGAGCGATGCAGTGATTCGGCGCGAGGAATTTGGCGATGTGGTCGTGCTCCACATCACGACGACCAGCATTGATGCGGTCTCGGCAACGGCGATCGAAGCGGCCTGCGTAAACATGCGCCCGATTACGGTGCTCGATTTTGCCGATGTAGCATTCATCAACTCGGCGGGTATCTCGGCGCTGCTGAAGTTTGTGGTTTCGGCGCGGAAATCTGGCTTCAAGCTGTTCGCCACGCATGTGAGCCTGCACCATCAAAAAATCTTCAAAATGGTCGAGATGTCGCGCTTTATGCCATCGATCGAAGATCAGGATTTGGCGACCTACCGTTGATCATAACAATCTCCTCACAATCTGCCAAAAACGTTACTTTGTAGTTTGTGGGTGCGCTATGTATGATAAGATTGGTTTTAGGTCACATGTGCGACGCCAACAGATGGGGGTAGGCATGACATCATTACACCGCTCCTCTTCCGCCGAGCCGACGGTGCTGATCGTCGAGGACGACCCGGCGACGAGGCGGCTTTACAAATTCCTCCTGAGCAATGGCGGATACGCAGTTACCGAGGCTGATGATGGAGTTGTGGCGCTTGAGAAGCTTGCGCAGCACCCCTATGAGTTGGTGATTACCGATATGAACATGCCGCGTATGGACGGCATGGAACTCATCCGGGTTATTCGCCGCGATTATCCAAACACCTATGTGATTATGGTAACAGCTTTTGGCACGCCTGATACCGAGAAGCAGGCACTGCGGATCGGCGCGAACGATTACTTGGCCAAGCCGTTTGAATTCGATGAGCTTGAGCGACGAGTGCAGTTATTTTTTCGGCAGCAATCGCGAACTGCTTAGTGCTAGGGTGACCATCCTATGACCGCGCAATCCTCCACATTCACATCCCTACCGATCCCGCGTGTGCTTGTAGTCGATGATGATACTGGTGTACGTGATGTTTGTGTTCGCGCGCTGCGACTTCAGGGTTATCAGGTCAGCTCGGCGGAAAATGGCCGTGCTGCGCTTGAGAAGCTCTGTGTGAATTTCTACGATCTTGTACTGACGGACTTGCAAATGCCGGAGATGGGCGGGATTCGCCTGCTCCAGGAGCTGCGCCAGCTCTATGCCGATACTGATGTGGTGGTGTTTACCGCATACGGCACGTTTGAATCGGCCCGTGAAGCCCTACGCCTTGGCGCGGCCGACTACCTGACCAAGCCGCTGGAACTCGAAGACTTAGAGCGCACGACCCGTCGCGTGATCGAGTGGCGGCGCGTGCGGCTTGAGAAACAGCGCCTTTCCGAGATCGTGTCGCTGTTCGAGATCAGCCAGAAGTTTACCAGCACGCTCGATACGCCCACTGCTGTGCGCGAGATTGTCACCCTGCTTTGGCGGCGCTTTTCGCCGCGCACACTTTCGATCTCGCTGTTCCACCCCGAGCAGCGCGTGCTGGAGTTGCTGGCCCAGCGCGGCGAGCACGAACGAGTCCACCCGCTGCGGCTGGTCGCTGTCGAGAATCCGGTGACAGATGCGGCGCTCGATGCGGCCCACAGTGAACTGGCTGGGCCTGTGCGTGCGCCGGTGCCTGGCTACGTCGAAACCACAGTGCTGCGCACGAATAGCGGCCCGATTGGTGTCATGCGGCTGGAGCGCGGGCCTGATCAGCCGGTGTTCGGCAATGACGATCGCACCATGCTGGCGGTGTGTGCTTCGCAGATCGCGGCTGCGCTGGATAATAGCCGGCTCTACACGCAGTTGAAGCAGCAGAGCCTGCAAACAGTCGCGGCGCTCGCCGCTGCGATCGAGGCGCGCGATCCATACACACGCGGCCACTCCGAGCAGGTTATGCGTTACGCTGTGCGCCTGGCTGAATTAGCCGGGTTAAGCGAGGAGCGTGTCGAGCGGCTGCGGTATGGCGCGCTGTTGCACGATATCGGCAAGATCGGTATTCGCGATCACATTCTGCTCAAACCACATTCGCTTTCCGCCGATGAACTGGCGACCATGAACCAGCACCCCTTGATTGGCGCGGAAATCTTGCGAGAGGTCAGTTCGCTACGCGATGTCATTCCGCTGATCGAGCGGCATCATGAGCGGGTTGATGGCACGGGCTACCCCGCCCGGCTCACAGCAGATGACCTGAATGAGGAAACGCGCATCCTGTCGATCGCCGATGCCTATGATGCCATGACCTCCGACCGCGTCTATCGCAGTGCCATGGATACGCGGGACGCGCTTGATTCCTTGCTGCGTGGTTGCGGGACGAACTGGGATGAGCACCTAGTTGGTGTATTTGTTGCCATGATCGAAGCTGAGGGCGAACTCTTGCTCATGGAGCGTGCGCGCGCGCCGCAGTTTGCTGTATGGTCCTAGCATTGACTACCGTACAGAACATGTGAGCGGCTGTTGCCGAGCAACAATGAGCGGTTTTGGCACCCCTGTTGGGATTGGGCGTCGATGGCGCAGACAATATGCCACAAAGCGAAGCCCGAGTGAAAACAAACTGAGGTCAGCGCGGTC
>JACMIM010000616.1 GCA_014381165.1 Roseiflexaceae bacterium | reverse complement strand
GGCGGGCAGCGCACCAGCCACACTCGCAGTTCTACGCAGCTATGCCGAGGGCGCGATAAACCCGGCAACCCAGGCATTGGGCTGGGCCGACGATCAGAACTAGCCGCCTGCTTTGCGCTTATGCTATTCAGTGACACACCTAACTACAGCTTCACGACCACGAACTTCGAGGGGCCGCTCGACGTACTGCTGCGCCTGATCGAGCGCGAGGAGCTGGACATTACCGCCGTGGCGCTTGCGCAAGTGGCCGACCAGTATTTAGCCCACGTCCGCGCGCTCGCTGCACCTGACCCATCGGCGGTGTCGGCATTTCTGGTAGTCGCAGCGCGCCTGGTGCTGATCAAATCGCGGGCACTGCTGCCGCACCCGGCTGCAAAACCCCATGGCGCGGCGATCGACGAGGCCGAGGAGTTGGTGCGCCAACTCAAGGAATACCAGCGCTTTAAGCAGGCGGCGGCCCTGCTGCGCGGCCTCCAGGAGCGCGGCCTGCGCACGTACACGCGACAAACGCCACTGCCGCTGCCGGAACTACCGGCGGGCAAGATCGATAGCACGCTCGGCGACATGCTGGCGGCGATTCAGCGCCGGCTTGAACTGGTGCGCCCGCTCGACGAGCCAGCGGTGGCACTGCCGACGCGCAAAATCATCACGGTGCCAGAAATGGCAGCGCGGATCGAGCAGCGCTTGATCAGCCAGCAATGGATCGATTTCGAGGATCTGCTTTCGGCGGCGACAAGCCGTGTGGAAGTGGTGGTGGCGCTGTGGACAGTGCTCGAGCTGTTGAAACGGCGCGTTGTCGTTGTCGAGCAGCAGGTAGTATTTGGCCGGATCGCGATTGGGCGCGGGCCAGTGGGCGCGGGCGAACTGCATACGCTTGCCGCTGAGGTGTGATCGAACTATAATGGCGGCACATGGACACACCCTTGCAACACGATGCGCCTTCAGGCGACCGCAGCGAACTTCCTGCGGTTGATCTGGCGCGTATGCTGCCGCTTGGCGATCTGCTGGCGCTTGGCGAGCAGACCAGCAGCGAGATCACGCCAGAGGCGATGCTGCAAGAGGTTGCCGACGCGATCCATGGCGTGCTGGCGTACCCACAGGTGTGTGTTCGGCTGCGTAATGCGGACACCGACGCGCTCGAATCGTGCGCGCTCGCAGGGGTTGCCCCAGAACTTGCCGAGCGGCTACGCGGCGAATCGATCGCGCCGATGTTCTACCAGATGTTATTTCAGGCACGCTTTCGGCTGGGCCGCCTATACCGTATTCCGGCTGTATTTGGCCAGGAGTATACCACCCTTTCGGACACTGAACCGCGATCAGAAGGCGTGCTGTTGGTGCCACTGCGTGGCCGTGGCGAGCGGCTGATCGGCGCAATGTATGTGGAGCCGGGGCCTGACGGCATGCGGCCAGCGCGGTTGCAATTGCTTGAGGTGCTTGGCCGCCAGGCCTCGCTGGCGCTGGAGAACGCGCGGCTGGCTGGGCGGGCCGCGCGCCTGCTGGCGAAAGAGCAGCTGCTGGCCGAACTAGGCCGCGATGTGAGCAACACGCTCGACCTCGACACGATTCTGGCACGCACGGTCGAACGGCTTGGCGTGGCCTTTCAAGCTGGCAGTGTCGCGCTGCTGAACCCCCACGGCGAGCTAGAGATCGTCGCCTCAATCGGCCAGATTGACGCGGCGGCACGCCAGGTACGCCTGCGGGTTGGCGAGGGTATCTGCGGCTGGGTGGCCCTGCACGGCCTGCCGTTTCTTTCAAATGACACATGGCACGAAAGCCGGGTCGCCCCGGCAGCGCGCACCATCGGCACGAATCGCTTTATTCACTCGTTCATTGCCGTGCCGCTGCGTAGTGGTGGCAGTGTGATCGGCACGCTAAATGTTGAATCCGACCAACGTGGCGCATACACCTATGAGGATGTTGACCTGATGGAGGCCGTGGCTACGCAGATCGGCGGGCCAATTGCTAGCGCGCGGCTGTATCGGGAGGCGCAGGGCTTGGCGCGGCAGGTGGCCCGGCGCAATGAGCAGCTGACGGTGCTCAATGCGCTGGCCAACATCGCGGTTTCGACCCTAGATTTGGAGCGTATTCTGACTGCGGTGACTGCGCAGATCCAGCAGGGATTTGGCTACTGGCATGTCGAAATGTACATGGTCGACGAGGAGGCGCACGAGCTGCAACTCGCCGCCCAGGCTGGCAAAATTGCGCACCCGGCTGAACACACGCAGCCACTGGATGCCGGCCTGCTTGGCCGGGCCTATGCCACACGCAGCACGGTGCGGATCGACGACATGGCGCTGGAATCAAGTGTCGACCGCTACATGATGCAGGAAACGCGCTCCGAGTTGTGCGTGCCGGTAGTGTTGAGCGGCAAGGTACTGGCAATCATCAACCTGGAATCGCAGCAGGTTGGCGCGTTCACCGACGAAGATGTGGCGGTACTAGTCACAGCGGCCGATGTGCTCGCTGGCGCGATCGACAACGCGCGGCTCTACCAGCGCGCCCAGGAAGCCGCCGTGCTCGAGGAACGCAGCCGGCTTGCCCGCGACCTGCACGATTCGATCTCGCAGCAACTGTTTAGCATGACGCTGACCGCTCAGGCAGCGCGTGCGCAGCTTGAGAAGAACCCGCCGCGCGCCGCCGCCCAGCTCGAACGGCTGCAAGAAACGGCCAATGCCGCGCTGAAAGAAATGCGGACGCTGATCTTTCAGTTGCGCCCGCCGGCACTCAGTGAGCATGGGCTGATCGCCGCTCTGCAACAGCATGTCGAAGGACTCCAGCACCGCGAGAGCTTGACTATCACCATGCAGGTAAGCGGCGAGGAGCGCAACGCGCGCGGGGTCGAACAGGCGATCTACCGGATCGCACAAGAGGCGTTGAACAATGTGATTCGCCACGCCGGGGCTTGCCGGGTCGAGATCACACTGGACGTACAGCCACAGGAAATTCGCCTGCGGATTGCCGACGACGGGCGCGGCTTTGATCTGCACGGCCTTCAGCCGGGCGGGCGGCACCTGGGCATGACCAGCATGCGCGAACGGGCGACCGAGCTGAACGGCACGCTCGATCTGCACTCATCGCCAGGCCAGGGGACAGAGATCATGGTGGTGGTACCGGGGCGGAGCGTTGGGTGAGGCGGTGAAGCGGTGAGAACTGCGCAAGAGGGAGCAGCGAATGGACAAAATTAGCGTCCTGATCATCGACGATCACCGGGTGGTACGGCAAGGCCTGCATGATTTTCTTGAGCTTCAAGAGGACATCGAGGTGGTCGGCGAGGCAGCCAGCGGCGAAGAGGGCGTCAGGATGGCCCGCGAACTGCTGCCAGACGTGGCGCTGCAGGATCTGGTGCTGCCTGGCATCGACGGCGTGGAGGCGACCCGCCAGATCAAGATGGTCAGCCCCTCGACCCGCGTGATCGTGTTGACTTCGTTCGCCGACGGCGACAAAGTGTTCCCCGCGATCAAGGCTGGTGCAATCTCTTACTTGCTGAAGGATGTGCAGCCAGACGAACTGGCCCGCGCTATCCGCGCCGCCCAGCGCAACGAGGCGGTGCTACACCCGGAGGTGGCCGGCAAGCTCATGCAGGAGTTCAACGCGCCACGGCCAGCCGAGAATCAGGTCGAGCAGCTGACCGAGCGCGAAATGGACGTGCTCCGGCTGATCGCCCGTGGCAAAAGCAACAAGGAGATCGCCGACGCGCTGATTATCAGCGAGAAGACGGTCAAGACGCACGTCTCGAATATCCTCTCGAAGCTGCATCTGGCCGACCGCACCCAGGCGGCGATCTATGCGCTGCGCCAGCGGCTGGTGCCGATGGAGTAGCGCTAGACGCTGGCGATAGACAATCGACGATTTCTGTTTTGTGCTATTCCCTAAAAGCTCTGTATTCATAGT
>JACMIM010000615.1 GCA_014381165.1 Roseiflexaceae bacterium | reverse complement strand
AGCCCGCGCAGGCGGGCTTCGTCATGCTAGCCCGCGGCTTCAGCCGCCGGGCGGGCGTGCTATAATGCCCCGGCTATGGAAAAAATCATACGAACAAGCCCCGAATACGCCGATCTGCCGACCAGCTACACCGTCGCTGGGATCGTCATTCAGCCAAATATTGTGCTCGCGCCCATGGTGGGCGTGACCGACAGTGTGTTCCGCCGCCTGGTGTTGAGCCTGGGTGGTTGCGGCTTGGTCAGCAGCGAGATGACCAACGCGGCCTCGGTGACGCCCAAGGCGCTGGCACGCCACCACCAGCTCGACTTCCTGCCCGAGGAGCGCCCGTACACCGTGCAGCTGTCTGGCAACGACCCGCAGTTGCTTGCCACTGCCGCGCGCGCAGTCGAGCAACTTGGTGCCAATATTCTCGATATCAACTGTGGTTGCCCTTCGCCCAAGGTGACTGGCGGCGGGCACGGCTCGGCGCTGCTGAAAGACTTGAAGAAAATGGAAGCGGTGCTGCGCGCAGTCACGCGCGAGGTGAGCATCCCGGTGACGCTGAAGTTCCGTGCCGGTTGGGACGACGACAGCCTGAACTACTTGGACACCGCGCGCATGGCCGAGGCGGTGGGCATCGCCGCGCTGGCGTTGCACCCACGCACGCGCGCTCAGCTCTACAGCGGCCTGGCCGAATGGTCGCGGGTGAGCGAGGTCAAGCAGGTCGTTTCCATTCCGGTGGTCGGCTCTGGTGATGTGAAGGACGCTGCCGACGCGCTCCGGCGACTGCGCATCTATGGCGCGGACGGCATTATGATCGGGCGGGGCGCGATGGCTAACCCCTGGTTGTTCCAGCAGATCGCCCAACTGCGCGCCGGCGATGCGCTGTTTCAGCCCACGCCCGCCGACAAGCTCGCGCTGCTGACGCGCTACCTGGACATGTGCCTGGAATCGATGCACGAGCGGCTGGCGCTGAACAAGCTCAAACAGCTGATCGGCCAGTTCTCGGTGGGCATGCCGCACAGCGCAGCACTGCGCGAGTCCGTGCATCACTCGGCCACGCCAGACGAGGCGCGCGGGCACATGGACAGATTTTTTGAGCCTTCAGGGTTCAGTTTTCAGTCCTCTGCATTGAATAACGAGGTCGAATTGTTGTCATGCTGAGTATAGGGCTCGTGCAAAGTCATTGGAGCTGCGCTCCAAACCATGCTTTTCTTGCTTTTTTTGGCGGCGGAGCTGCCAAAAAAAGCAAAAAAAGATCTTGGATGGCGCAGCCACCCCAAACCCCCGCCGGAGGCGACGGTGCATCAGCCCTGATGTTGAGCACTCTGCGGTTGACATAGCCTACGGCTTGATGTACCATACGCGAACCGCCTGATAGGGCGCTCACATGTTCGGTTTTTCATTCTGGCGTGGCAGTTTGGGGGCGGCTCCTGGGGCAATCCCCGGCTTCTGTGCGCCAAACGGTCGAGCGGCCCCCGGCTGCTCCCGCGCCGCCCCTGCGGGGGTGGGAGATCTTGATGGAAGCACACATCTCAGCATTTCTGCAACACCTGGCCGAGAAGCGCGGCCTCTCGGCCAATACTGCCGCAGCCTACCGCACTGATCTCGAGCAGTTGCGCGATTTCCTGCGCGAGCGCGGGCTTGACGACGTGTTAGTGGTCGGCCACGACGACATGCTGGCGTTCATGCTGTTCTTGCGCGAGCGCCACTACGCCAACTCGACTGTGGCGCGACGCACGGCGGCGGTGAAGTCGTTCTATTCGTTTCTGCACACAGCGGGGCTGGTGCAGAGCGACCCGACCGAGCGAATCGATTCGCCCAAGGTCGATCGTTTTCTGCCAAAATCGCTGACACCGAACCAGGTCGACGAGCTGTTGGAGCTGCCACTGCGCAACCCAACTCCGGAGCGCCTGCGCGATAAAGCTATGATCGAGCTGCTCTACGCGACTGGCATGCGTGTGAGTGAATTGGTCGCGCTGAACCTGCCGGATCTCGACATGCAGGCCGAGCATGTGCGCTGTGTGGGCAAGAGCGAGCGCATTCTGCCGCTCAGCGCTTCGTCGGTTACGGCGGTCGAGGAATACCTGGACATTTCCCGCTCGCAGCTAGCGCGTGGCGTGGCCCCCGCCAGCGAGTCGCTGTTTCTGAACCACCGCGGCAAGCGATTAACCCGCCAGGGTTTTTGGCTGATTCTGAAAGGCTATGCCGACGAGCTTGGCATTGGCGATCTCACGCCGCACACGCTACGCCACTCGTTCGCCGCGCACATGCTCAACGGCGGGGCCGAACTGCGCGCGGTGCAGGCACTGCTGGGCCACGCCTCGATCTCGACCACACAGATTTACCAGCAGGCCAGCCCGCCGGCTCGCCAGCACACCAACGGCAGCGCGCCGAAGAAAGAACAAAGAACAGAGAACAAAGAATAGAGAACAGAGAACAGAGAACAGAGAACAGAGAACAGAGAACAGAGATCAATCCGTATTTGTTCCTTGTTATCTGTTCTTCGTTCTGCGCTTGTTGTTCCTT
>JACMIM010000614.1 GCA_014381165.1 Roseiflexaceae bacterium | reverse complement strand
TACACGACAAACCCGCCCCTACGTAATAATCTCCCCGGTCTCGCTATCATAGCGCGGGCGAACCATGCTAAAGGTTTCGTGAATACGGGCGTAGTCATTCCCTGACAGGCGCGCGACCGGCTGTAGGCCTTTGAGATCGATACGGTAGCGTTGGTCGATAATCTGATCGCGTACATGAACCAACAGAACCTTGCCGATGACCACGGTGGCGCTGCCCGGCCCCTCGCCCACCGGCACCAGCGTATGCAGTTCACACTCAAAGCTGATCATAGCCTCGGCGACACGCGGCGCGCGCACCCGTGTGCTGGGCACAGCTTCAAGCATGGCGGCTTCAAATTCGCTCACACCTGGCGGGAAATCGGCGGCAGTGATATTCATTGCCGTGGCCAGTCGCTCGCTCACAAGGTTGACGACGAACTGGCCGGTCTGTTCGATATTGCGCAGTGTGTCCTTCTTGCCATCGGGCCGGGCTGCCGCGTGCATAATCGAGATGCTGAGGGCCAGCGGGTTCGATCCCACGCCATTGAAGAAGCTGTAGGGTGCAAGATTCACCAGGCCGTGCTGGTCGACGCTGGATACCCAGGCAATCGGGCGCGGCACAATGCCGCCGTTGATTAGTTTATAGGCTTCCTGGTGGTCGAGTTTGTGTGGGTCGATTTGCACGGGAACCCTTATTTCTATTTCGAAAGTAGTTCGTAGAATTCCTGAAGCTTCTCATCGTCGTAGAACGTGATGGTGACGCGCAGCTCACGCCCGTTGCGCGTAAAGCTGACGGGCGTGCCCAGCACCTTCTGCATCTCGCGGCCAATCTCGCGGTCATCGGACGAGGTAGCATCTTGGCTAGCCGGCGCAAGCGGCTGGTCGCGCGTTTTGCCACGGCCTGCGCCAACCCGCGAGGCCCGCTTGCGCCGAATCGTGTCAATGGCGCGCGCGATATCGCCCTCGTATTTCTTAGCCAGATCACCAAGCTCTTCGACCTCGCGCACGCTCAATTCATCGTCGATCACAGCTTCAAGCGCGGTCAACTGCTGCTCCTGGCCGTCGAGCGTCAGCAGCGCCCGCCCGTGGCCTGCGGTAATCGTATGTTTCAGAATGGCATCTTGCGCTGGCAGCGGCAGGTTGAGCAGGCGGCGGGTATTGGCGACCGTGACGCGGTTATTCTTGCCAACGCGCGCAGCGATCTGCGCGTCGGTCAGATTGAAATCGGTGTGCAGATCGTGATAGGCGCGAGCTTCCTCGATCGCATTCAGATCGGCGCGCTGCACATTTTCGATCAGCGCCAATTCGAGCAGCTGCTGTGGAGTTGTTTCACGGACTATCAGCGGCACCTCGAGCAAGCCAGCGCGCTGAGCTGCCCGCCAGCGGCGTTCGCCGGCAATCAGTTCGAAGCCATCGGCATGCTCGCTAACGAGCAGTGGTTGAATAATGCCATGTTCACGAATCGAATTGGCCAATTCGTCGAGCGCGGCCTCGTCGAAGTAGGCGCGTGGTTGGCGCGGGTTTTGCCGTATCTGGTCGACAGAAACCATGCGCACACCGCTACGCGGCTCGTCGGGCAGGAGTGCGCTAAGACCACTGCCAAGCCTAGGTTTGCCTTTGATCATGATGCGCTCCTGGTGCGTAGCAGCAGTTCGTCGGCGAGTGCGCTATAGGCCTGTGCAGCGCGGCTGTGTGGATCATACTCGGCGATCAGCTGCCCGTAGCTTGGTGCTTCGCTCACGCGCACGCTGCGTGGGATAAGCGTGTTAAAGATGCGTCGCGGAAAATAGCGCCTGACTTCTTCGACCACCTGCTGGGCCAGATTTGTCCGACCGTCGTACATCGTCATGACCACCCCAAGAATTGCCAGCGACGGATTCAGCGCTTCATGGACGCGGTCGATTGTCCCTTTGAGCTGGGCTAGTCCCTCAAGCGCAAGAAACTCACACTGAAGGGGAATCAGCACATGTTCGGCAGCGCAGAGCGCATTCAGGGTAATCAGACCAAGCGAGGGCGGGCAATCGAGCAGCACCCAGTCGTAGCCAGCAACACGCGAAAGCGCCTCGGCCAAGCGCCGCTCGCGCCGCTCGGTATCCACCAGTTCAACCATCGCACCCGAAAGGTTCTCGGTCGCTGGCACGATATCGAAGTGTTCGCGCCCGGTCGAGCGAATGGCTTCATCAAGTTCAGCCAGCCCCATCAGTACCTCGTAGGTTGTGGCTTTGAGTTGACGTTTCGCCACGCCCAGGCTGGTTGTCGCGTTGCCCTGGGGGTCACAATCGACAAGCAACACCTGCTGACCACGGCGGGCTAACTCACCCGCCAGGTTCACCGATGTGGTTGTTTTGCCAACACCGCCTTTTTGATTTGCAACGGCGACGATCTGGATCGAATGCTGTTTCACACGAAACATTCCTATACCTGTTATAAGCAACAGCAGATAGTGTTTCACGTGAAACACTTGTGGACGTGTCGATTTATTGTACCACGGCGCACGCCGATTCTTGCTGCTATCTCGTATGAATGTCGCACACATGTGGGATCGCCGCCGCCGTCGGTGGCGGCCTTGACGCCCGCTTTACGCGCGTGGTACTATGAACCATGCTTGGAAACGCTTCACTAACATAGTCATCATACCCACGGGTATACTGGCTCAGGAAAGGCCGACCGATGATACGTGTAGAAGTTGACAGCATTCGCGTCAGCTTGTTGACACAAAATCGCGTCGTGGTTCTACGCGAAGTCGACAGTCGCCGCTATTTGCCGATTTTCATTGGCTCGTTCGAGGCCGAGGCTATCGCGGTTGCGCTACAGGGCCTGGAACCACAGCGCCCGATGACGCATGATTTGCTGCGCGCGGTCTTCACCGATCTCGGAGCAACGATCAGCCACATTCTGATCAGCGATTTGCGCGAAAGCACCTTCTTTGCGCGCATCGTGGCAACCCAGGGCAGCCAGACGATCGAAATCGATTCACGATCGAGCGATGCAATTGCACTGGCCGTGCGCGCTGAGGTACCGATCTATGTCGAGCCGCATGTGCTTGAGCAAGGCGGCACCCCATTCGACGACGATGAGGACACAGCAACGACACCAGATTCGCCCGACGAAAGCAGCGACCAAGAGCCTGTTCCTGATCAGGATCTTTCGATCTTCCGTAACTTCATCGATACGCTCGATAGTGAAGATGATGACCAGGGCCGTCGCGGAAGTTGATGCTGTCCTGGTTGCGATCTTGCCAACGAATGTGGATAAGTGCCAGTGTTCTGTGGATAAGTACTCCTGAATGTGGATAAGTGCGCACTGCTCGCCTGCTGTAGCGCGCTGCTTTTGCTCAGTTTCTGCCCGTGTGTCTGTACAACCTGGGGAAATAACGCGAACAAGGCCGGGGGCGATATGTGGACAACTATCGTAGCCCCGGCATTTCCATGTTCGCCTGTTGATGATGTGAGTAGCCGTCCCCAGCTTATCCCGCAACCGTTTAGGCCATCTCCACGCGCTACATTGCCAGTTCTCCACTTTTCCACAGGCCCTACGGGTACGGTTGCTTTTCTCTTCTATTTTATATACATGTATGATCATGAAGAAGCAAGCCACGTAGCAAGGGTCAACCCGCCAGCTGCCTATTTGTCTGGTATACTCTGCGCAACCCGCTGTGAGACGAGAGGATGAGTATGCGGCTGTATAAAGCTAAAGCCCCGATGCGTATTGGCTTCTTTGGCGGCGGAACCGATGTAAGCCCGTATGCAGAACAGCACGGCGGTAAGGTGCTGAACTGCACGATCGATAAATATGTCCGCTGTATGCTGCGGCCAAGCGCCGACGGCCAAGTGACCATCCGCTCACTTGATCTAGAAGACGTGAGCCGAAAGACCAATGGTCGCTGGGACGGCAAACTCATCCTGCCGCAAGTTGTGCTCGACGCGATGCCCGCTGCACAGGGCGTCGAGGTGACCATGTTTTCAGATGTGCCGCCAGGCAGCGGCCTTGGCTCGTCGTCGGCACTCGTGGTGAGCATGCTGAAGCTGATGACCACCGCCTACAACATTCCGCTCGACCCGCACGCGCTGGCCGAGTTGGCGTATCGTATCGAGCGCGTCGATCTTGGCATTCCAGGCGGGCGGCAGGATCAGTATGCGGCGGCCTTCGGCGGCATGTGTGTATACCACTTCGGCGGGCCGCGCGTGATTGTCGAACCGATTCTGACCGACCCGACGGCGCTGCTTGAACTGGAATCCTGCCTACTGATTGGCTATATCGGCGACCGCAAACTGATGGCGTATCACCTGATGGAAGACCAGGTGCGCCGACTCAAAGAAGGCGATACGCTGCGCTATCACGACGAAACTAAAGCCTTTGTCGACGAATCGGTCGCACTGCTGCGTGGCCTCAAGATCGCCGAGTTTGGTCGCCTGCTGCACGATGCCTGGGAGGTCAAGAAGTCATTTTCGCCCTATATCGCACCGCCGATTGTCGATGAGATTTACGCGACCGCGCGGGCGCACGGTGCTTGGGGCGGCAAGATTACTGGCGCAGGCGGCGGCGGCTTTATGGTATTCGCCTGCCCCTTTGACCGGCGGCTGCAACTGGAGCGCGTCCTGACCGAGTGTGGTGTGCATGTGCGCCCCTTTTCATTCACTACCCAAGGTGTCCACGCCTGGAGCGTCGAGGTCGAAGCGCCATAGGCCAATATCGGCTATAATTATCATCACCACGCCCCGGTGCTTCGTCGCGGCTGGCTGGCAATCGCCCAAGTAAGGAACTGACGTGGCCTGTATATCCTCTCGCTAACCGATTAGCTATATGCTGAGGCACCATGCTTCAGTGAGAGGAGCCACCATGTTTCAAGTTCAACACTTGCGGAAGGACTACGCCGCCCGCACGGTTCTCTCCAATGTTACCTTTGTGATCAACGACGGCGAGCACGTTGGCCTGATCGGGCCGAACGGCACCGGCAAATCGACACTGCTGCGCCTGCTGACTGGGCAGGAGCCGCCTGACGCTGGTACGATCAGCTTTGCCCCAGCGAGCCAAACGATTGGATATCTGCCGCAGGCGTCGGCCACAGCCGATGGGTCGAATGTGCGTGCGCTGATCGACGCGGCGCTGGCTCCGTTGCGCGCCGCCGAAGCGGCGCTGGAGCAGGCTGCGGCTGCGCTTGCGACCGCTCGGGACACAACCAGCGCAATGCAGGCGTATGCCGAAGCCACCGCGCAGTTCGAAGCGCGGGGTGGGTATCAAGCCGAGCAACACATCGCCGAAATCCTCGGCGGCCTTGGACTAGATTCCATTGACGTCGAGCGCCCACTTGCCTCGCTCAGTGGTGGCCAGAAGACGCGCCTGGGCCTGGCGACACTGCTGCTGCGCACTCCTGATGTGCTGCTGCTCGACGAGCCGACCAACCACCTTGACGTGGCGGCGCTTCAGTGGCTTGAGGACTTTGTGCGCGGCTACCCCAAAGCCGCACTGATCGTCTCGCACGATCGTGAATTTCTCGACCGCACGGTCTCGCGCACGCTGTACCTCGACCCAACCACAACCATGGTCAAAAGCTACACTGGTGGCTACAGCGCCTTTGCGGATGCCCGCGCCCACGAGCGCGACCTGCACGCCGAGACCTGGCAGAAGCAGCAGGAGTATATCACAAAGGTCGAAGGCGACATCGCGCGGCTGCGCGGGCAGGCGCTCAGCGTCGAGCTTTCGACCACGCCGCGCCAGCCACAAGTGCGCAGGATTGCCAAAAAAGTGGCCAAAAAGGCCAAATCGCGCGAGCGCAAACTGGAGCGTTACCTTGAGTCGGACGAACGGGTGGAAAAGCCGCGCCAATCCTGGGGGCTTAAGCTGGATTTCGGCGAGCCGCCCGCCGCTGGTCGCGCTCTTTTGCGTGTGGCGGGCGTGAGCTTCTCGTACCCAATCATCGCTGGGGGCGAAACAAGTGCGCCCCTGCTCGACGATGTCTCGTTCGAGGTGGGCTATGGCGAACGGTTGGCGCTTGTTGGCGCGAATGGCGCGGGCAAGACCACGCTGCTGAAGCTGATCGCTGGAGCGCTTCAGCCAGATCGTGGAACGATTCGGCTTGGCAGCGGCGTGCGGCTCGGCGTCATGGCCCAGGAGCAGGAAACGCTCGACCAGACCAAAACGGTGCTGGAGACCGCCCAGCGCGCCCGCCCGATCAGCGACACCGAGGCGCGCGGATTTCTGCACTTCTTTCTGTTCAGTGGCGACAGCGTGTTTCGCCCGGTCGGGCTGTGTTCGCTTGGCGAGCGCAGCCGGCTTCAGCTGGCGCTGCTGGTGCTCCAGGGCTGCAACCTGCTGCTGCTGGACGAGCCGCTCAATCATCTCGATATCGAGGCGCGCGAGCATTTTGAGCAGGCGCTGGAAGCCTTTGACGGGACGGTGATCGCCGTCGCTCACGACCGCGCATTCCTGCGCTCGTATCCCGAGCGTGTGATCGCCGTGGGTGGCGGCGGGGTTCGCAATTATGTGGGCGGGTATGAACAGTACCTTGCGGCGTTGCCCGTGTGATGGTTGCGTTATTCGGGCGCAGAAGATGCAGCGGGCGCAGGACTACCTAGTGGTTGCTCTGCGCCCGCTGCGGTGTACTCCCTCGTGTGGTTAATCGGCCAGCCGTTTCAGCCGGTCGAGTTCTGCACGCAGCCGTAGCACTTCGGCCTCGGCCTCGGCGCGGCCCTCAGCCTCGCGCTGGCGGGCTGCCTCTAGCTCTTGTGGAATGGGCAGCCGCTGGCCGCTTGCAAGATCGATCAGTCGCAGTGCGCGGCCGTCGGGCTGAAGTTCAAGATTAAGAATACGGCTGTGCATGCGTGGCCCTGGCAGCGGTTCCAATTCTTCGTCTAGAAGTTGGTAGCCGCGCAGCCGTGGCTTCAAATACTCGCCGAGTGGATCGAAAAGGTAGTATTCTCGCACACCAAGCTGCGCATACAGCACCCGTTTCGTACCAAGATCCTCGTAGCGCGTTTTCGCTGAAGTGAGTTCGATCACGACATCGGCAAATTTCCCGCTGTACTCCCAGGTCTTGTAGGTGCGGCGCGGCTGCTGCTGCACACCCTGAATGACGAACACGTCAGGCGAGATCACCGAACTCGGTACACCTTCCTCGTAGTACATCATCAGATTGCCGCCAACGTAGGCCGTCTGATCGCGCAGCCAGTTCTTCAGCGAAAAGACCAGGTCGAACAACTGGTCGCGGTGGTCGTCGGTCTCGCCCACAGGCACGCCATCCCTTTCTGGATAGATAATAGCAGGAATTGTGATGGTTTCTACAGACATAACGCACCTCGCGGGTTGTTGATGTGGCTTATCCAGTATACCATGCGGCCTTGCGCGGGTGGGTGATTCAGATTGTTGCGGCCCGTACCCATGCGCGGGTTGACACCCGCTGCTGGTATCCGAAACGCGCGGAAGCGCGTTGAACACCATGAACGCGCTTCAGCGCGTTTTGATATATCTAGGAGATACGCAGTTGCCCAAAAGTTTTCATTTCGCCTGCGGCGGGCAAGGAAATAACTCATCATTGTTTCGCTTATTAGTGCAAGGCACCAATAAGCGAAACAAAAAAGATAGATGCTCCATGCTGCCGCAGGCTGAAGTCGCGAATTGCGTAAGTCCTAATATCATACCAATCCGCGTTCCACAATAGCGC
>JACMIM010000613.1 GCA_014381165.1 Roseiflexaceae bacterium | reverse complement strand
TGATATCAATCATTGGTAGTTCCTTTTCGGTTGGATTCAGCCCTCAACCCTCAGCCCTCAACCCTCAGCCCTTGTTTCAGCCCTCAGCCCTCAGCCCTCAGCCCTCAGCCCTTGTGTTACGATCCGCCGCCGCCAGGCTGAATCGGTGGTGGGCGCGTCGCTGCGGAAGTGGCCGCCGCGGCTTTCGCGCCGAGCCAGCGCCGCCTGAGCCACCAACGCGCCCAACTGAACCAAGTTGCCCAGCTCGTGCTCGGCGACGCTGTGTGGTTCGGCCAGACCGTCATGCCAGCAGCTTAAGGTGTCTGCGGCGCTGGTCAACCCAGCGGCGCTACGCTCCAGCCCGACATGCTGCCACATCAGCTCCTGAAGATTTGCGAGCGTTGGTGGTTGCACTTCATCCGGCCTTCGGGCCTTCGCGTCTTCGTGGTTAATGCCCGCTGCTAGCTCCAGGTCGGGCGCAAAGTCGGGGGCCAGCGCCAGCCGCTCCGGCCAGGCCGCGCCCCGTTCGAGCGTGCGCTGCACCACCCGCCCACCAAACACCAGCCCTTCCAACAGCGAATTGCTGGCCAGCCGATTCGCGCCATGCACGCCGGTGCAGGCCACCTCGCCGCAGGCGTACAGCCCTGGCAATGTGGTTTCGCCCCAGCTGCTGGTACGCACACCGCCCATCATATAGTGAGCCGCTGGCGCAACCGGCAGCAGGTCGCGGGTGATGTCCAAGCCGGATTGCTTGCAGACCGCCGCAATCGTCGGGAAGTGCGCGTATGTCGCCACCGGGTCGAGGTGGCGTAGGTCGAGGCAGACCGGCTGATCGCTACGCAGCATCTCGCTGGCGATCGCACGCGAAACTACATCGCGTGCGGCCAGTTCGCCCCGCTCGTCGTAGCGTGACATAAAGCGCTCGCCAGCGCTGTTGCGCAGGTAGGCTCCTTCGCCGCGCACCGCCTCTGAGATCAGGAATGTGGGCTGGCCCGGCAGGTGCAGCGCGGTCGGGTGGAATTGGTAGAACTCCAGATCGGCCAGTTGCGCCCCCGCCCGGTAGGCCAGCGCCATGCCGTCGCCGGTCGCCACGGCTGGGTTGGTGGTGTAGGTATACAGCTGCCCCGCGCCGCCACTGGCCAGCACGATGTTGCGCCCGCCGAAAAAGCGCGGCTCCGCGCCGTCGTTCAGCACCCACACGCCCACGGCGCGGTTCCCTTCGACCGCGAGCTCGGTCACGAACGCGCGCTCGTTCACCTCGGCGTCGGTGGCGCGCAGCGCAGCGCAGAGCGACTTCTCGATGTGCCGCCCGGTTGCATCGCCGCCGGCGTGCAGGATGCGCCGCGCTGAGTGGGCACCCTCAAGCCCCAGCGCGATCTCGCCGCCGTGCCGGTCGAATGGCACGCCATAGCGCAGCAGATCGCGAATTCGGGCGGGCGCTTCGTCGGTCAGCAGCTTGACTGCCGCCAGATCGCACAGGCCTGCCCCGGCCGCCAGCGTATCTTCTAGGTGCAGGGCCGGGCTATCGCTTGGCGCGATCGCTGCGGCGATACCGCCCTGGGCGTAGCGGGTGTTGCTTTCTTCCAGCGCGGCCTTGGTCAGCACCAGCACCCGCCCGTGCTGCGCCGCCAGCAGCGCCGTGTACACGCCGGCAATGCCGCTGCCAATAATAATGTAATCGTACATGACAGATATCAGCTTTCAGCTATAGCAATCCTATCGGATTACCAAAAAAGCGGAGAGGGATCTTCTCGGGGGCTGCGCCCCAAACTCCCGCGTTGCGCTTCGCGCGTTCGTGATTCAAATAGAATTGCTCTGACAGTTATCTCAATGCCAGCATGCGCTCCAGCGCCACCTTGGCCCATTGCTTTGTCGTCGCGTCCACGCTCACGCGGTTGACCACACGGTCTTCCAGCAGGTTGTCCAGCACCCAGGCCAGGTAGGCCGGGTGGATGCGATACATGGTCGAGCATGGGCAGACCACCGGGTCGAGGCAGAAAATCGTCTTGTCGGGATGCTCGGCCGCCAAGCGCCGAACCATGCTGATCTCGGTGCCGACCGCCCACTGCGTACCCGGCGCGGCCTCGGCGATCTTCGCCAGAATGAACTCGGTCGAGCCGTACATGTCGGCGGCCTGCACCACCGCGATCTCGCATTCTGGATGGACGATCACCGTGATGCCAGGGTACTCGCGGCGGGCCTGCGCGATCTGCTTCACGTTGAAGCGCTTGTGAACCGAGCAGTGGCCCATCCAAAGGATGATGCGGGCCTGGCGCAGTTGCTCAGGCGTGTTGCCACCAAGCGCGCGGCGTGGATTCCACACTACCATGTGTTCAAGCGGAATGCCCATGGCCGCGCCAGTGTTGCGCCCCAGGTGCTGATCTGGGAAGAACAGCACGCGCTCGCCACGCTCAAAGGCCCATTCCAGCACGCGCGGCGCGTTCGAGGAGGTACAAACCACGCCATTGCGCTCGCCGCAGAACGATTTCAGCGCAGCCGCCGAGTTCATGTAGGTGACTGGGACGAGCGGCTGGCGCGCGCCCTGCTGCGGCCCAAGCAGCTCGGTCAGTTCCTCCCAGGCGTTGAGCACATCATCCGGGTGAGCCATGTCGGCCATGGAGCAGCCCGCCGCCATGTTTGGCAGAATGACCTGCTGGTGCGGCTGGCACAGCACATCGGCGCTTTCGGCCATGAAGTGAACGCCGCAGAACACAATGTAATCGGCAACCGCACGCTGCGCCGCCAGCTCCGAAAGCTTAAACGAATCGCCACGCAGATCGGCATACTGAATGATCTCGTCGCGCTGGTAGTGGTGGCCAAGGATCAGCAGCCGCTCGCCGAGCGCGGCCTTGGCGTTGCGAATCCGTGCGTCGAGCTGCGCGGGCGACATTGCACGGTACTGCGCCGGCAGCTGCTGCTGAACGGGCGCGTCGAGCGGGATCGTGTCCTCCTGGCTTGCGCCGGGGCCGTAGATCGGCGGCAGTGGCGCATCGAACGACCAGGGCTGCTGCCGCAGCTCGCTGCTACAGGTAGGGTCGAAGGGGCGAATAGTCTCGACAGTCATGGTGTTTCTCCAGTTAGGGTGTTTGGTACCTTTACACAAAGCAAAAGAAAATGCCCTCAACGCAAGCTGCGATCTGCAAGCGCATCAGCTGGGCGGGCCAGTGAACAGCTGATCGGGCGAAAGCGTGCAGCGATACAGCTGTGGCGGGCGGTGCGCTCCGCCTTCGACGCGCGCTCCAGTCGGCACGATCGTGCCACTGGCCTCGACCTTACGGCGGAAGTTAGTTGGATCGATCTTGGTGCCAAGAATCGCCAGATAGACCTCGCGCAGCTGCGTCAGCGTAAAAGTCGGCGGCAGCAGTTGAAAGGCAATAGCGGCATAGCTGACCTTATTGCGCAGCCGCCACAGGGCATAGGAAATAATAGCGTCGTTGTCAAAGGCCAGCGGGGCAGGTAGCTGATCCACGCTATACCAGCGTGCCTCACGCTCTGGCGCAGCGGAAAGCTCGTGTTCGTCGTTGCGTACCAGCGCGTAATAGGCGACCGCAATCCGATGCTCGCGTGGGTCGCGCCCGGGCTGGCCAAAGGTGTACAGCTGCTCCAGATAGGTTGGGCGCAGGCCAGTTTTCGTGCGCAGATGGCGGCGTGCAGCCTGCTCCAGCCCTTCGCCATAATGAACCCAGCCACCTGGTAGCGCCCACATTCCGGCAAACGGCGGCGCATCACGGCGCACCAGCAGCACCGAAAGCCGCCGCTCCTCCTCTGTGAGCTGTAAGCTGAAGATCACAACACTGACCCCAACCGTCGGCCAGTTCTCGGGCCGCTGCATGACGGGTTCAGGCGCGTTGTCTGTTGATGTGTCTAACATGCTGGTTGTAGTTATATGTACCTTTACTCTAACTACGGGAAGTATAGCATATATTTAGCTATTTACAAAGCTTGCGCCGGGGCGGGTTTCAAACCTGCCCCGGCGCAAACTCGACCTAGCGCAAGCCCGGCTCAACTACGGCAGGGGTGGAGCGACCGCCGGCACGTCAAATTCCATCACGCGCCCATTGCCACGATCAGCGATGAACACCCGACCATCAGCGCCAAGCGCGATGCCTGAGGGCAGGTTGAGCGCGGTGAAATCGCTGCCCACGCCGCCCCAGCGCAATAATGTTTCGCCATTGGAGTTGAGCGCCAGCGCCTGATTACGGCTTGGCACGGTCAGATAGACCGTACCATCGGCTGCGGCGCTCAGGTAGGGGTCGTCATACGAGTTCACATCCCAGCCGGCAATATCCCAGACCGCGCTAGGCAGTTCGCTCACGTTCTGAGTTTCCTGTGCTGGCGAAAAGACCTGGACACGACCGTTCCAGACATCTGCGACATACACCTTGCCCTCCGCATCCACCGCCACGCTGATCGGCTCGTTGAACTGGCCGTCGCCGCTGCCCTCATAGCCCCACTGGTAGCGGAAATTACCCTGGCCATCGGTGACAACGATGCGGCGATTGCCAGTGTCGGCGATATACACATAGCCCTGAGCATCGACTGCAACGCCGCGCGGGCCGAACAATCCCAGTGGCGCGGCAGCGTTACCGGCCTGTGTACGGTCGGTGGCGGTGGCCACGCGCCCGTTGCCAAAATCCTGGTTGCCAGTGCCCCAGGCAGCCAGAAAGTTACCCTGATTATCGAACTTGGCAATCCGGGCGTTCCAGGTGTCGGCCACGTAGATATTGCCCGCTGCATCGAGCGCAATGCCGCGTGGCTCGTTGAACTGGCCCTCGCCTGTGCCAAAGCTGCCGAACGAGCGAAGCAGCGTGCCTTGCGAATCGTAGATGTTCACACGATTATTGCCGGTATCGGCGACATACAGATTGCCCTGCGCATCGACTGCCACGCCACGCGGCTCGTTCAGCGCGCCGCTCTCACTGCCGGGCACGCCATACGACTGCTCGGCCAGCAGCCGTAATGTGCCGGTGGCGCTGCCGCCGGCGTCGCTCACTGCGCCAGCGCTGGGAGCCAGATCCTTGCGCACCCACACCTGCATCTCACGCCCGTCGATGCGCAATGGCTCGGGCAGCTCGCGCCAGATCACAAAGCGGAATGTATCGGCCCAATGCGCGCGGTCGAATAGCCATGTGACTGGAGCCAGCGGCCCGGCGTACTGCGCGGTCTCGATAACGCTGGCGCACTCAGTATCGAGCCTGGCCCGGTTGAGGCTGAGTGTGCTGTAGTAGAACTGCTTGTAGCCAGGAGTTTCGGGGTTGCAGCCAGTCAGGTCGCCTTCCGGGAACCACCAGTTCAGCATGGAGTCATAGCGCTTGGCATAGTTCTGTTCCAGCGCCTGACGGGCCTGATCAGTAACATGCGACGACGAAACCAGGACGACTGGCGCAAGCTCGGTAGTGCCATCGGGCGCACCGGGCTTCTGAACCGCGAACGATTGCGCGTCGGCGTTGGCGAAGAAATCAGCATTGCGGCTTTCGAGCCGCTGGAAATCGCGTAGATACCACTGGAACGGCCAGGCTAAACTCCCGTCACCGCTCTCGCCACCAATATCCATGATCACCGGCATGGTATTGCCGCCGTCGGGATCGCCCGTGGTGCGAATGCGGCGGGTCTGGTTGATCGCCAGCTCCTCGATTTC
>JACMIM010000612.1 GCA_014381165.1 Roseiflexaceae bacterium | reverse complement strand
GAAGATGAATTCGAGCGCCTCCTCGCCATCCCGGGCGACGTGGATGCGGTTGGTCAAATTGGCTTTGCGCAAGGCCCGTAGCGCGAGTTCCAACGCATCGGCGACTGCGGCGATGAGTACCGCCGTTGACCTCGACCCGACTCAATCTTCGCATACGTCGACAAGGAGCCACCCCTAATCATGCAACTCGTGCCTTTGCACAGTGCCTGGCAGTTTCGCCAGCAGGGATCCGAGGAGTTGTATCCTGCGCAGGTGCCTGGCTGCGTTCACAGCGATTTGTTGAACAACGGCCTGATTGCCGACCCGTTTTGGGGATCGAATGAACTTGAACTGCAATGGATCGAAGAAACCAATTGGCAGTATTCCACCACGTTCGACCTGCCCGACGAACTGCTAGCCTATGAGCATGTAGAACTGGTTGCCGATGGCCTGGACACACTGGCGACGATCATGCTCAATGGCCAGGAAGTCGCGCGCACGGAAAATATGTTTGTCGGCTACCGCTTTCCCGTGCGTGCGCTGCTGCGTCCGGGGCGCAATCAGTTAATGATTCACTTCGCGAACCCCATGGCGTATATCCGCGAACGGCTCAACACCCACCGTTTTGCCGAATGGAATGATCCTGTCGGCGGTTCGTCGAATATTCGCAAGCAACAATGCTCGTTTGGCTGGGACTGGGGACCGCGCTTTGTCACCTGCGGTATCTATAAAGATATCGGGTTCCACGGCTGGAATACGAGCCGCATCGCTCATGTTCAGGTGCGCCAACAGCACGCCAATGGCCGCGTGCTGCTAAAGGTTGCGCCGGAGTTGGCGGGCGCAACCGACCACGCCGGGCTGCGCGTGCGCTGCCGTCTCTCGCTTGGTGATCAGGCGGTTGCGCACGCCGAAGGCAGCACACTCGAATTGGCAGTCGAACAGCCGCAACTCTGGTGGCCAAACGGCCTGGGTGAGCAACCGCTGTACAGCCTTGAAGTCGAGTTGCTCCAGAGTGAAACTATTCTTGACGTGCATCGCCAGCGGATTGGGCTGCGCACGATTGTGTTGGATCGTCACGCCGACGAATGGGGCGAAAGCTTTCAATTCGTCGTCAATGGCCTTGCGATCTTTGCAAAAGGGGCTAACTGGATTCCGGCGCACAGCTTTGTCGCAGCGGTTGCCCACGCCGACTACGAGAACCTGTTGCGCTCGGCGGTTGAAGCCAACATGAACATGCTGCGCGTGTGGGGCGGCGGTATTTACGAGCTGGATGCGTTTTACGACCTGTGCGACGAACTCGGCTTGTTGGTCTGGCAGGATTTCATGTTTGCCTGTTCGCTGTATCCAGGCGATCAGCGGTTCCTCGGGCTGGTCGAGCAGGAAGCGGCATATCAAGTGCCACGTCTGGCGAACCATGCTTGTTTGGCACTGTGGTGCGGCAACAACGAGATCGAGCAAATGGCGCAGGAGATTCAGGCCACGCCCGAGCGCAAAGCCGCGTATGAACAAGTCTTTTACGAGATACTGCCGGCTGCTGTGGCAACATACGATGCCGTCACAGCCTACTGGCCAGCTTCGCCGCACAACCCCGAAGGTTACGAAAAAGGCCATAACAACGAACGGGCAGGTGATACACACTTTTGGGAGGTGTGGCACGCGCGTGCTCCAGTCAAGCGCTACGAGCAAATGAAATTCCGCTTCTGCTCGGAATTTGGCATGCAGTCGTACAGCTCACCCGCCGTGGCCGCGACCTTCTGCCCACCAGAAGAGATGAACGTGTTTGGCCCGGCGATGGAGAATCATCAAAAAAACGCCGCTGGCAACCAGATCATTCTCGATTACATTTCACGCCTGTACCGCTATCCCAAAGATTATGCGGCGCTGGCGTATGTGTCGCAGCTTAATCAGGCCTACTGCATGCGGGTTGGCATTGAACACTTCCGGCGCTCGATGCCGCGCACGATGGGCGCACTCTACTGGCAACTCAACGATTGCTGGCCAGTGTTCTCGTGGAGCAGTCTGGAGTTTGGCGGGCGCTGGAAGGCGCTGCACTACGAGGCCAGGCGCTTCTTCGCGCCAGCACTCGTTTCGGCGCACCTGCCGGGTGACGAAAGCGCGGGCAAAGGTAATTATATCGTCAACACGATGCACCAGGTTCAGATTTACACGGTCTACGACGGTCTAGCCCCGCAAAACGGAACAGTGCGGTGGGCGCTCTACAGCCTTGACAACAAGATTATCAAGCAAGGCAAGCAGGATGTTGCCCTGCGCTATGGTGAATCGGTCCACCACGAAACGCTCGATCTCGCCGATGCGATCGAGCGGCATGGTCGCCCGAGCCTGTATGTGCGGCTGTGGCTCGAAGTGGACGATCAAGCGGTTTCACAGCAGACGGTGTTTTTCACTGCGCCGCGCTTTTTGAACCTCCAGCGCGCTGCGGTGCAGCATACGATACGGCCGCATAGCGACAGCAGCTTTGAAATCGAATTCAGTTCGCCGGTGTTCCAGCATCGGGTGGCGTTCGATCTCGCGGGGGTGGACTACCGTGCATCCGATAATTTCTTCGACTTGTATCCTGGCGTTGCTCACCGCGTCGTGGTGCTCACGGCAAAGCTCAGCGAAGCAGAGCTTTCTGAACGGCTGAGCATTCGCTCGCTGGTCGATAGCTATTGACGACCAACAAAAGGCTCAGGGCTGGCGTGCTACAATACAGCTTACAGAAAGCTCGCTTAATGGAAAAGATATCTTTTTTGTTTCGTTTTTTGGTGCTTGCACCAAAAAACGAAACAATCATCAATTACTTTCTTTGTAAGAATCTCATATTCAATGTCTCCTTGGTCGCTGTATTAGAATCTTCACGGTAGATCTGTGG
>JACMIM010000611.1 GCA_014381165.1 Roseiflexaceae bacterium | reverse complement strand
CTCTGTTCTCTGTTCTCTGTTCTCTATGCTCTGTTCTCGATCCTGTTCTCTGTTCTCTGTTCTTTGTTCTTTGTTCTTTGTTCTCTGTTCTCGATCCTGTTCTCTGTTCTCTGTTCTTTGTCCTTTGCCTTCTGGCCCCTGCGACACAAACCCGCTCACCCCGATCTCCAGCCCGCGCAGCGCCTTCTGAAAGGCCTCATTGAAGGTCGTACCGATCGCCATCACCTCGCCAACGCTCTTCATCTGCGGGCCGAGTGTGGGATCGCTGTTGGGGAACTTCTCGAAGGCCCAGCGCGGAATCTTGACCACGGTGTAGTCCAGGCTCGGCTCGAATGAGGCCGGCGTCACCTTGGTGATATCATTGGGGATTTCGTCCAGCGTGTAGCCCACCGCCAGCAGCGCGGCGATCTTGGCGATCGGAAAGCCGGTGGCCTTGGAGGCCAGCGCCGACGAGCGGCTAACGCGCGGATTCATCTCGATTACATAGGGCGTGCCGTCGAAGGGGCTGACCGCGAACTGCACATTCGAGCCGCCAGTTTCCACGCCGACCGTGCGCATCACCACCGCCGCGATGTCGCGCAGCCGCTGTAGCTCGCGGTCGGTCAGGGTTTGCGCCGGGGCCACCGTGATCGAATCGCCAGTGTGAACGCCCATTGGGTCGAGGTTCTCGATCGAGCAGACGACCACAAAGTTATCGGCGCGGTCGCGCATCACCTCCAGCTCGAACTCCTTCCAGCCAAGCAAGCTTTTTTCGATCAGCACTTGGCGCACCGGCGAAGCGTCCAGACCGCGCGCGGCAAGCTCGCGCAGTTCGGCCTTGTCATAGGCCACGCCGCCGCCGGAGCCGCCCAGCGTGAACGAGGGCCGAATCAGCGCCGGGTAGCCAGTGCGTTCAGCCACCGCCAGCGCCTGATCGACCGTGGTGACGGTGTCGCCATCGGGGACTTGCAGGCCAGCTTTGAGCATGGCGGCCTTGAACAACATCCGATCCTCAGCCAGCGCGATCGCCTCGGGCTGCGCGCCGATCAGCTGCGCGCCGTACTTTGCCAGGATGCCCTGTTCGGCCAGCTGCATAGCCAAATTGAGCGCCGTCTGGCCGCCCACGGTCGGCAGCACCGCGTCTGGGCGCTCGCGCTCGATAATCTTCTCGACCACGTCCACGGTGAGCGGCTCGATATAGGTCGCGTCGGCGAAATCCGGGTCGGTCATGATCGTGGCCGGGTTGGAGTTGACCAAAATCACCCGGTAGCCCTCGCGGCGAAGCGCCTTGCAGGCCTGCACGCCCGAGTAGTCGAACTCGCAGGCCTGCCCGATCACAATCGGCCCCGCGCCGAGAATCAGGATGGAGTGGATATCAGTCCGCTTCGGCATGAGCAAGTTGTCCTTTTCGCCGCGAAGGCGGGAAGACGGGAAGTTTCACGCAATTACCCGTCGGATGCCGCTCTTCATAAGTGGTACATTGAAGTTAATCAGAAAGCCTACATGCTTCTTCGACAGTTTTAGATAACTGAGAAGCTGCGCGAAATATACAGGATTTACGCCATCAGTAGCTTTGAGTTCACAAATAACGAGTTCCTCAATCAACAAGTCAAGCCGTAATCCTTGTTCAAAAACAATTCCATCATACACGATAGGAAGTGAAACTTGGCGTCGGCACACAAGTCCGCGCTTGGTAAGCTCGTGATGTAAACAAACTTCGTAGATACTCTCAAGCAAACCAGCCCCAAGCACCTTGTGTATAGCGACAGCCGCATCGACAATAGTCGCGCCAATACGCTCTTCTTGTGCCGAAAGCGAATAACGCTCCATCTAATGTTCCTTCTTTAATGTTCCTTCCCGTCTTTCCGGCAAATCATGCCCGGCCTTCCCGTCTTCCCGTCTTCCCGGCAAATCATGCCTGATCTATCTGCATCAGCGCCACGAATTGGTCGAACAGGTAGCTCGCATCGTGCGGGCCGGGCGCGGCCTCGGGGTGATACTGCACAGAAAAAGCGCGCAGGTCGCGGGCGCGTAGCCCCTCCACGCAATTGTCGTTCAGGTTGAGGTGCGTGATTTCGACACTTGGCGGCAGCGAGGCAGCGGCGACCGCGAAGCCATGGTTATGGCTGGAAATCTCGACCCGGCGCGAATCGCCGAACTGCACCGGCTGGTTGCCGCCGTGGTGGCCGAAGCGCAGCTTATAGGTGCTGCCACCCAGTGCCAGGCCCAGAATCTGATGACCCAGGCAGATGCCGAATAGCGGCTTCTTGCCCAGCAATGCTCGGGTATTCTCGATCGCATACGTCACCGCCGCTGGATCGCCAGGGCCGTTCGAAAGGAACACACCATCCGGGTCGAGCGCTAGCACTTCGCTGGCAGGCGTGTCGGCGGGCACGACCGTCAAACGGCAGCCGCGCGCGGCCAGCAGCCGCAGGATATTAGACTTGATACCAAAATCATACGCAACAACATGGTAACTCCCCGGTTCGCGGTTCTGCGGTTCTGCGGTTCTGTGGTTCTGCGGTTCTTTGTTCTCTGTTCTCTGTTCTCTGTTCTCTGTTCTCTGTTCGTTGTTCTCGGTTCTTTCCGCCACGTACCACTGCGCGATCTCGTCGGTCTTCTCCGGCGGCCAATTGTACGCTTCCTCAGTGGTCACATGTTTGACCAAATCGGCCCCTTCCATCGAGCGGGCGGCCTGCGCTTTGGCGACCAACGTGGCGGGGTCGAATCTGCCCGAGGCGATCACGGCGTTCATTGCGCCCCGCTCGCGAATGTGGCGCACCAGCGCGCGCGTGTCGACTCCAGTAATCGCCACGACGCCCTGCTCGCGTAGGTACGCATCGAGCGACTGGCTTGCGCGCCAGCTGCTGACCCGGCGGCTGGCCTCGCGCACCACAAAGCCCGAAAGCCATGCCTTATGGCTTTCGCCATCCTCGATGTTGATGCCAGTATTGCCGACATGCGGCACCGTCATCACCACAATCTGGCCGTAGTACGATGGATCGGTCAGAATTTCCTGGTAGCCGGTCATGGCCGTATTGAACACGATCTCGCCGACCCGTTCGCCCGTCGCGCCAAGCGACTCGCCGGGCCAGGTGGTGCCGTCCTCAAGCGCGAGAACAGCGTGTATTGGTGCCATCTTAGTAAGCTCCTGACGAGATGACAAGATGACAAGATGATCGAATCCGGTCATCTTGTCACCTTGTCATCTTGTCATCTTGTCACCTTGTCACTCGATCAAGCTCAATCACCACCGCCGTCTCATCGCAGCGGGTTTGCAGCGGGCAGATCGCGCAGTCGCGCCAGACTTTTTCTGGAAAGCGCTCTTTATTGGTGAGCGCAAAGCCGAGCTTGAGGAAGAACGCGACCGCTCTGGTCAGTGCAAACACGGTCGCATAGCCACGCCGTCGCGCTTCTTCCACCAGCGCCATCACGATCTTTGCGCCAATGCCGTAGCTGCGGTATGCGGGCAGCACTGCCAGCGAGCGCACCTCGACCAGCTGCGGCCCCATCAGCAGCAGCGAGCCGCAGCCCACCAGCACGCCGTCGATTTCGGCGATCAGCCAATCTGGCAGGCTAGCGCGAATGCTGGCTTCGCTGCGCGGCAGCAGGTGGCCAGCCCGCGCATTCTCGTTGACAATTGCCGTAAGCGCGGCGAGATCGCCCTCGTGGGGCGGACGAATCGTGATCACATTGGCGCTGCGTGGCGCTGTTCCAACCTGGGCGTCCCGTATCGACATTCCTTTGAATTACTCCGTGCGCGCCGCCGGGAAGTGCGGCAGAATAGCCTCGGCAATTGCCGCAAGCTCCCCTAGGTCATCCCAACCGAACCATTGCAGCATCACGCGCTGCGCTCCAGCCGCCGCAAGCTCGTGCAGCTGCTCCACGACTGCGTCCGCCGTGCCCACCACAATGCCGCGCTCGCGCAGTTGCTCGGGCGTGCTGCCCTGGCTTGTTGCCCGCGCCACAAGGTCGGCCTGGTCGCGCCCGAGTACCAGGCCAGTCATGAGGCTGCGCTTGACCTCGCCGGGCGCGCGACCCTCAGCGACGATCAGCTCGTCGAGCTGGGCTTGAAGTTCGCGCAGCCGCTTGGCCGAAACAAACACTGCGTTCCATTCCTGGGCAAAGCGAGCGACCAGCGGCAGTGTGTAGCGCGGTCCATTGCCGCCAATCACGATCGGCGGGCCACCAGGCCGGCGCGGGCGCGGCAATAACTGGGCTTCACGCAGTTGGTAGAACTCGCCCGCAAACGAAACCGGCTGCTCGCCACGCAACAGCAGGGCAATCAGCTCTAGCGCCTCGCGGAAGCGCGCCATGCGCTGGGGCGTTTCCAGCAGGTCGTAGCCAAACATGGCGTGTTCGCGCTCCTGCCAGCCCGCGCCGATGCCGAACTGCAAGCGCCCATGCGAAAGGTCGTCGATCGCCAGAGCGCTGCGCGCCAACATGACCGGGTCGCGGAACGAGATTGGCGAAACCAGCGGCCCGAACTCGATCCGGCTGGTGTGGCTGGCCAGCCAGGTCAGCGAAACCCAGGCATCCAGCGAGGCCTGATTGGGCGGCGCTGGATCGGTGAAATGGTCGGAGCGGTACAAGCCTGCAAAGCCAAGCTGCTCGACGCTTTGCGCGATCTGCGCCAGATACTCCCAGGTCAGCCCGCTCTGGCCCTCGATCATAATTGCAACGTCCATTGAGGTGTACCCTTTTCACTGCCTCTGCTCCCGCACCCCAGCCCTCTCCCACCGGGGAGAGAGAGCCGGATTCCCTTCTCCCGCTGGGAGAGGGGTAGGGGTGAGGGGCGCTTGCTACCGTGTAATCAGCGTGCCCGTGCCGTCGCTCAAGCCAGCCAGGTTGGTAATTCGCGCCGTGCGAACACCCGCATGCAGCGCAGCCAGCGCCGCGCGTACCTTGGGAATCATGCCGCCGATAATCACCCCACGCTCGATCAGCTCAAGCACCTGCTGGCGGTCGAGCTGTGCGGCCAATACGCCCTCGACCAGCACACCCGGAACATTGGTCACGAACACGACCTCAGCATCGCCAAGCGCCGCCGCGACCGCGCCCGCCGCTTCGTCGGCGTTGAGATTGTACTGCCCCTCGTCGCCCAGCGAGATCGGCGCGATCACGGGCACCACCCCGGCCTGGAGCAGGTCGCTCAACACGGCGGCGCGGACAGCAGTAGGCGTGCCGACAAAGCCCAGATCGCCCTCGGCATGCGCGAGCTTCTTGGCGCGAATCAGCCCGCGATCAACGCCAGACAGGCCCTGTGCATCGACCCCAGCCCGCACAAGCGCGGCCACAATCCGCGTGCTGACGCTGCCGCACAGCACCATCTCGGCGGCCATCAGCGCGGTGCGATCGGTCACACGCAGGCCGGACACAAACTGCGGCTGGCCGCCCAGCGCTACCTGTAGCTGGCCGATCTCCTTGCCGCCGCCATGCACCAACACCGGCAATGGCCGCATTGCCGCGACCGCCGCCACCAGCGCCGCCAAGAACGCCGCGTCGTCGATATCATTCCCACCAATTTTCAGCACAAGTATCGTCATGATCTTTCGTGACAAGATGACAAGAGGATAGGTAGCTGTCATCTTGTCATCTTGTCATCTTGTCATCTTGTCATCTTGTCATCTTG
>JACMIM010000610.1 GCA_014381165.1 Roseiflexaceae bacterium | reverse complement strand
TGGTGCCTCGCGTGGGATCGGGCGGGCCACTGTGCTGGCGCTGGCCAAGCCGGGCAGCACCCTGGTGCTAGCCGCGCGCGACGAAGACGCCCTGCGCATACTGGGCGACGAGGTCACAGCGCTGGGCGCGCAGGCCGTGCCAATACTTTGCGACATTACCAGCGAAACGCAGGTGCAGCAGACCATGTCCGAGGCGGCGGCGATCACGGGGCGGATCGATGTGCTGATCAACAGCGCCGGCGGCGCGGTGATCGCGCCATTCGAGCAGCTTGCGCTCGAGCAGTGGGAGCATGCGTTGCGCACGCTGCTGACCGGCACGTTTCTGGCCTGCAAATACGCCGCGCCGCACATGGGGCGCGGCGGCCTGATCGTGAATGTGGCCTCGGTGGCGGCGCGGTCGGCCTTTCCCGGCTGGGCGGCCTACTCGGCGGCCAAGTTTGGCGTGCTGGGCTTCACCAACGCCATGCGCGAGGAATTGCGTGAGCGCGGCGTGCGGGTTTCGGCAGTACTGCCAGCCGCCACCGACACCACACTGTGGGACGCGCTGCCCGGCGATTGGAGCCGCGCCAATATGCTTCAAGCTGAAGATGTGGGCCGCGCGATCGCGGGACTGGTCGGGCAGCCAAGCTACATGGCCACCGAGGAACTCGTGATAGGCCATGTCGCCGGGAGGCTGTGATGACACGCGAGCGCCAGGGTACGCTGCCGCGCTGGGTGCCGTGGGTGCTGCTCGCGGCACTGATTGGTGTGATCGGCTGCGCGCTGATTGTTGGTCTGCTTTGGCAGCTCACCAGTCGCGCCGATGTGCTCAGATCGTCGGTAACTACCAATTTCTCTGATCAGGAAATCGAGGAATTAGCTGCGCTGAAGCTGCCGCCAAGCGTTGGCAATCTACAGGTACGCTACGACAGCTTCCTGGATTATTTCATCTACCTGCGCTTTGAGATCGACGCGGGCGATTTGCCAGCGCTGCTGGACAGCACGCGCATCACTCAGCCGCTTTCGCCCAGCGAGCAGCCAGGCCAGATCTTTTCCTCGACCATCGACACGCCGCCGGACTGGCGGCCCGAGGATGCCCAGCAACACCTCGCAGGCGAGTGGAACGAGCCGGGCAGCCCAGGGCCAGACTACCAAGGGCTATTTGTCGATACCAGCGACCCGCAACGCTACATCGTCTATGTCGCCGCGTTCGATACCTAATAGAGAACAAAGAACAAAGAAACACAGAACAGTAGTGCTCCGCCGCAGTTCAAAAGCATGTCCGCTTTGTTCTTTGTTCTTTGTTTATTTGATCTCCCTATAAGCTGCCCGGCTCAACCACGCACGGGCGGGTTTCAAACCCGCCCTCTCAACCACGCACGGGCGGGTTTCAAACCCGCCCCAGCGCTTTTCATAATGGCTACAGAAGAAACCATGGTCGCCAACATACGCAACATTCGCCCCGGCACGATGCACTATGTCGAGATCGACGGGCTACCGATCGCGCTGGCAAATCTGGGCGGAACGATCTACGCCTTTGGCGATGCCTGCCGCCACGAAGGTGGGCCGCTCTCGTCGGGCGTGCTAATCGGCGACACAGTAACGTGCCCCTGGCACGGCTGGACCTACGCGGTGCGCACCGGCAAGGCGATTGTACCGCCGGTCGGCATCCGCGTACCCACCTACGCGGTGCGCGTCGAGCAGGAGCAAATCTGGGTTACGGTGGATTGGCCGGACGAGTGATTGACCGGAGTTACGCGGTGACGTGCCAACGACGCGCCTGGCGGCTGAAGCCGCTGGCTGGCACTACGAAGCCCGCCTGCGCGGGCTAACATAGCGTCTTCAGCCCACGCAGGCGGGCTTCGTAAACGGAGCCGAGGGCTTCAGCCCGCCAGCTACAATCTGAGCAGCAGCGCCCCTGGCCCTTCGAACACCGCCGTGCCGCCTTCGAGCCGCGCGCCGCCCGAGCCGCCGTAGCGCGGATCCTCGCTACTCAGCAACTGGTGCCAGGCCTCGCCAGGCGGGCGGGCCGTGATCGTATGGTTGAGCTCGTGGCGATGCGCACCGCGCAGGTTGACCACCAGCAGCAACATTTCGCATTCGCCCTGGCGGCGCAGCGCAATTGCATCCTGGCCCAGCGCCACGGCGGCAAAGCAGTCGCGGCCACGCTCGCGCAGGGCTGGCAGCTCGCGCCGCAGCCGCAGCAGGTCGCGGTGGAGCTGGAGCACACCCGCGTGCGGCGGCTGCTCGCGCTCGATCCAATTCAGCTTGGAGTGGGTGAAGGTTGCTTCAGCCTGGGGGTCGGGCACGGTTTCGCCGGCGAAGGCGGTGAATTTGGCAAACTCGCGCCGCCGCCCCTCGGTTATCAGCCTGCCCAAATCAGCGTTGTGGTCGGTGAAGAACTGAAAGGGCGTGCTTGCGGCCCACTCCTGGCCCTGGAAGAGCATGGGCAGGTAGGGGCTGCACAGCAGCAGCACAGTGGCGGCGCGGTAGGCGTCCAGCCCGATCACGGCGTTCAGTCGGTCGCCCAACGCCCGGTTGCCAACCTGATCATGGTTCGAGAGGCAGTGCAGAAAGGCCGTGGCGGGCAGATCGTCGGCGGGCTGGCCGCGTGCATGGCCCAGCGTGGGCGATTCCTGACCCGTGTAGAACCAGCCCTGCTCCAGCGTCCGCACGATATCCTCCGCCGTGCCAGTGTAATCGGCATAATAGGCCTCGCGCTCGCCAGTCAGCGCCACGCGCAGCTGGTGGTGAAAATCATCGGCCCAGATCGCGTCGAGGCCGTAGCCAGGTTGGGACGGTAGGGGCACATCGCGATGCGCCCCTACCGTCCCAACGGCGGGCCGAACCAGCATCGGCTCGTTGCGCTCGTCCTCGGCGATCAGCAGGAACTGGCGACCAGCGGGCAGGCTAGCGCGCACGCTGGCGGCAAGTTCGGCTAGAATGTGCGGCTGGCTGTCGTCCTTGATCGCGTGGGTGGCGTCCAGGCGCAGCCCGTCCAGGTGGTACTCGTGCGCCCAGTAGCTCGCGTTACCAATGAAGAAGGCGCGCACATGCTGGCTGCCCAGATCGTCGAAGTTCAGCGCGTCGCCCCAGGGCGTGGTGTGGTGGTCGGTGAAGTAGTGCTGGCTGAACTGGCGCAGGTAGTTGCCGTCCGGCCCCAGGTGGTTATAGACCACATCGAGGATGACCGCCAGCCCCTTCTGGTGGGCGGCGTCGACCAGGCGGCGCAGGCCCTCCGGCCCGCCATAGGCCCGCGACGGCGCGAACAAACATACGCCGTCATACCCCCAGTTGCGCTCGCCGGGGAAATCGGCCACCGGCATGAGTTGAATGGCGCTCACACCCAAATCGACAACCTGATCGAGCCGGGCGATCGCCGCGTCAAACGTGCCCTCGGGGGTGAACGTGCCGATGTGTAGCTCGTAGATCGTGGCGTCTTCGATTGTAATACCCTGCCAGCCTGGGTCGTTCCAGCTGAACGCGGATGGGTCGACCACCTGGGAGGGGCCGTGAACGCCAAGTGGCTGAAACCGCGAGGCCGGGTCGGGCCGGTCGTCCTGGCCGTTCAGCCGGTACATGTAGCGCGTGCCAGGGCCAGCCTCGGCCAGCGTTAGCGTGTAGTAGCCCTCGCCCTCAGGCTGCATGGCGTGGGCTGCTGCTGGGGATGCTTCCTGGTAGAGCACAAGCTCCACGCGGCTGGCGCTTTGCGCCCAAACGCGAAAGTGCGTGCCGCCCAGTGTCGTGTTTGCGCCAATTGGCAGTCTGTATGGCATATGTCTCGTTTCATTCTTCGGATTGTAAGTCAATGCGGGGCGGGGTTCAAACCCGCCCGTACCATGATCGCAGCGCCCGCTATGCTTGCTGTCGCAGCAGGGCCAGCGAGCGCCCGGCGAGGCTGTAGGGTTGGCCGGGCTGGTGCTCGGTCGGCGGGGCGGCGTCGGGTTGGGCCGTGTCCAGCACAGTCTGCCAGGATTCATGCATGCCCTCGGTCGGCGGCAGCGTGAAGGCTCGCTCGGCGGCGTCGGCATTCAGCAGCAGCAGCAGCACATCATCGCTGATAAAGCGGCCCTGCTCGTCCCATTCGTCGATGGCGCTACCGTTGAGCCGAACACCGAGTGTGCAGAACTCGGCCTCATTCCACTCCTGCTCGGTCATCTGCTGGCCATCTGGCCGCAGCCAGTCCAGATCGCGGATATGCTCGCCCTGGATCGAGCGGCCCTGGAAAAAGCGGCGGCGATGCAGCACCGGGTGGGCCATGCGCAGCCGAATCAGCTTCTGCGCGAACTCGAACAGCGCCTGACCGTCCGGGTCGGCCTGCCAGTTGAGCCAGCCGACCTCGTTATCCTGGCAGTAGCCATTGTTGTTGCCGCTCTGGGTGCGGTTGCGCTCATCGCCAGCCAGTAGCATGGGCACGCCCTGCGAAAGCAGCAGGGTGGCCAGCATGTTGCGCTGCTGGCGGGCGCGCAGGGCCTGCACCTCCAAGTCGTCGGTCTCGCCTTCGACACCGCAGTTCCAGGAATTGTTGTGGCGTTCCCCATCACGGTTGTTTTCGCCATTGGCCTGGTTGTGCTTTTCGTTGTAGCTGACCAAGTCGCGCAGCGTGAAACCATCGTGCGCGGTGATAAAATTGATCGAGGCGGCTGGCGAGCGGCCATTATGCTGATACAGATCGCTCGATCCGGTCAGCCGGTAGGCGATCTCGGCCACGCCGCCAGTGTCGCCACGCCAGAAGCTGCGCACGGTATCGCGGTATTTACCGTTCCATTCCGCCCACAACACTGGGAAGTTGCCAACCTGGTAGCCGCCTGGCCCGATGTCCCACGGCTCGGCGATCAGCTTGACCTGTGAGAGCACCGGATCCTGGTGGATGATGTCGAAAAAGGTGGTCAGCCGCTCTTCATCGTGCATGCCGCGTGCCAGCGTGGCGGCCAGGTCAAAGCGAAAGCCATCGACATGCATCTCGACTACCCAATAGCGCAGCGAGTCCATCACCAGTTGAAGCGTGCGCGAGTGCAGCATCGAGAAGGAATTGCCACAGCCGGTGTAATCGGTGTAATAGCGCGGTTGGCTCGCTTCAGTGCGGTAGTAAACCATATTGTCGGCACCCTTCAGCGAGAGTGTCGGCCCCATGTGGTTGCCCTCGGCGGTGTGGTTGTAGACCACATCGAGAATCACCTCGATCCCGGCGGCGTGCAGGGTTTTAACCATGGCCTTGAATTCACGCACCTGGTCGCCGGGGTTGGCCTCGCAGGCGTAGCGGATATCTGGCGCAAAATAGGCCAGCGTGTTATAGCCCCAGTAGTTTACCAGCCCCTGCTCGACCAGATGGCGGTCGTCGACGCGCTGGTGAACCGGCAGCAGTTCGATGGCGGAAACGCCCAAGGATTTGAGATAGTCGATCGTGGCGGGATGGGCCAGGCCGGCGTAGGTGCCGCGCACATCCTCGGGCAGGCTGGGAAAAGACTTGGTGAAACCCTTGACATGTAGCTCGTAGATAATCGACTTGTGCAGCGGGATGTTCAGCAACTTGTCGCCGCCCCAGTCGAACGATGAATCGATCACGACACCCTTGGGCAGGAACGGCGCGGAGTCGCGCTCGTCCATGGTCAGGTCTTCGTATTCGTCGCCAATCGTATAAGCGAATAGCGCGTCGTCCCACTGCTCCACGCCGTCGAGCGCCTTGGCATAGGGATCGACCAGCAGCTTATGCGGGTTGAAGCGCTGGCCGAACTCCGGCTCGTATGCGCCATGAACCCGGTAGCCATAGCGCTGGCCAGGCCGCAGCCCTGGGATGAACACATGCCAGACATTATCAGTCTGCTCGGGCATCGCGACGCGCGTTTCCTCGCCCGCCGAGTCGAACAGACACAGATCAACCGCAGTCGCATTCTCCGAAAACAGCGCAAAATTCACGCCCTGGCCGTCCCATGTCGCACCAAGCGGGTACGGCCTGCCAGGCCAGATTGTGGTCATGGTTTGTAACTATTCCTTGTTATGATCTGTGACAAGATGACACGATGACAAGAATAGGACTTACGCAGTTGCCCAACAGGTTTGATTTCGCCTGCGGCGGGTAAAGAAATATCGAATAACTGTTTCGTTTTTTGGTGCTTTGCGCCAAAAAACGAAACAAAAAAGATAGATGTTCCATGCTGCCGCAGGCTGAAATCGCCAACTGCATACCTCCTAAAAAAGGACAAGATGACGAGCAAGGAAAATGTAAGGCCTCTTGTCACCTTGTCACCTTGTCATCTTGTCATCTTGTCATCTTG
>JACMIM010000609.1 GCA_014381165.1 Roseiflexaceae bacterium | reverse complement strand
TCACAGTATCACACATATGTGAAGAATATTATGTAAAATAACTATTTTCGCGACACACGGTGTTGTGGTCAATCGCCTGTTGCACAGATAGGATGCGCGGGGGCAGCGACGCCGCCCTGCACCGTATGGCGAGTCAGGCGGTACAACGATGTCACACCGCCTGATATGCCCTTGTGCAGCGTGTGTTTGACCATAACATTTTCGCGACACACTGAGCATCCGAATCGATTACATTACGTCAACTACAGCGCGTGGTTATTTGCGTTATCCGAGTGGACCTAGTGCAATTGAGCGGTACAGTGCCGAGAATATGTACACAGGATATCGGACAGCTGTCTGTACGTACAGACGATTGTGATATTTACCACAAATGTCTGTATGTACAGACACGATCGTTTGAAGTGAATTACCCGAAGAGCGCTCTCTCCCACGATGGCATGGAACGCTATAAGTGCATTCTTTATGTCAACTCCTGGACTCGTTGCCTGTAGGCCAACAACGCATGCCTTTGTAAGACGAACCGAGGTATCAACTGCTCACAGAAGTGGCGGCAGGAGATCGCGAGAAAGAAATTGTTATTCGTTCAGAGGTCGCTCTAACGATAACAAGGTTTCGGCTACCTCACGTTGATATTGACGTACCGCTTTCTGCAAGGTGTACCAGCGCCCGCGTCGGTTCTGCCTCGCTATGCGGCCCTCGCGCAGCACTCAGCCGAGGTAATCAGCCTTCATCGCACAGCGCGCAGCGATTTCAGCGAGCGGGTGTTGCAGCGCTTCTCGCACATCAGCGACGATCCGCAACCGCTTATCCAATCACGGTGGCGAGCGGTCTATAATCGCTAAAATGTGCGCATTCAAGCGCCTAATCATAGCGTGGATCGCCACCCAGGGAGCAGGAGCTCCGCAGGATACTCATACCACATATCTGCGGGTTGGGGATGAACCGCGCGGTGCGTCCATTGCCATCGACGAACGTGTGGACTGCTCGGAGCATATGATGGGTACGTGCTATGCGAAGAACAGATGATTGCGCTTGGCCGTCGTGGTGTATCCAGTGGAAGAGATTGCCCACCAGGCTCGGCACCACGCGGGCATGAAGCGGGCGATGATCTGAACCACCTATGTACACCGCACCCGGTCGGTACACACCAGGGTCTGCTACCAGATTTGCCTCCATAGCTGCGTGCAACGTACACTACCGCATCATTAAGCCGTGCATTCCCGCACGCAAGCTCGAGCATACTCCGATAGGCCGTAGCGTGGTTGACTGCCCCAATGTTCTTTGATGGTATGTCCGCCAATGGTCATGCCGAGCGCGACGATGAGCTGTGTTTCGCCAAGATCGCGTGTGTTTCCTTCTATCGTGATTGAATGGTAAGTCAGGCGAATACGCAAATCCGGTTCGTTGGGCATAGCCGTGGAAGCCCCTACATGTCGTGGTTGTCCACCGGCGGCGTTTGTGGCCGCGTGACGACGGCGTTCGGTTGAGCATAACGGGGTTGCTTGTCATGCCCCAGCACGCATTCATCTCCATTCCCCTGGATATGCCCGACGTTCGCGTGACCAAAACGGCGGGAACGAAGACCGGCGATTTCATCTTGACGGCCGAGCGCCGCCTTCCTCGCCCGAGCGGTCGCCGCTGTCGGCAGACCACCAGCACGCGTCCTGGCGACGACGCACCGCGCGACCTGCGGCATCTGCCGATCGTTGGTCGGCCAGTCTCCCTGCGTCTGCGGCCCAAACGCTTTCGCTGCCCGTACGGCGCGGGCAATCCCACCACAACGCCGGTACTAGACGGGTACGACGCGCCGGCGCTGCACCCCAAAGCGTACGCGCACCAGCGTTTCGTGCCGTTGGTCAACAGCACCATTGCGGATGTGGCGAGCACGGAAGAGGTGCGGTACGCTGCGTTGCTGGGCATGCTTGACCGCGGGAGCGCTCCCGCCGTGGACGGGACGACCGTCGGCGCGTGCACGACCAGCGGCAGGGACGAACTCGCGCTGCGGAAAGGCCACCGGAACGTGGTGGCGATCATGACCGCGCAGACCCCAACAGGGCAGCTGCAGGTGCTGGCCGTGGTGCCTGATCGGGTAAAACCCACCGTGAGCAGCTGGCTCGCCACCCTCCCCACGCCCATTCGTGACCGCATGACGACCGTCTGTACCGCTAGGTGGGATGGGGATGTGTCTGCGGTGCGTGAGGTGCTGCCCGCCGCCAGCAGCGGTATCGACCGCTTTCATGTCGCTGGTCCGTAGGGCGACGCGGTCGAGCGGCTGCGGAAGCAAGCGGGACGCCGGGTGCGGAGCGAGCTGCCGCAGGACGAGCAGCAGGGCTTGGACAAGACGCTCTGGCCGTTTCGCACGGCCGCTGCCGATCGCACGGCTGCCGAACAAGCCCGCCTCGATGGTCTTTTGGCGCTGAGTGGGCCACGCCAACCGGCGTATCAACAGCGCGAGGACCTGCCCACCATCTTCGACACCGCACGCGCCAAGGCGGACGCTCTCCGACGCATCCGGTAGTGGCGTCAGCGTGTCGCACGAAGTGGCCGGACCTGCTTCGCCGCGTTTCTCACGCTGCTCGATACCGGGCACGACCGCATCCCAACTACGTTCACGCCTATCAGACCCGTGGCGTTGTGGAAGGCGTCAACAATAAACTCAAGGTGCTCAAGCGTCGCTGCGACGGCATGCGCAGCACCATGCGGCTATGCCAGCGGCTCACGCTCGACACCGATGGCTCTCGCCGCTTCAGCCCCTTCGCCGGAGCGACCCACTACATAGGGGATGCCCCACGGCTATGCCCAAAGAACCTGAACTCGTCATCGCAACCGCCCTGAAAAAGGCTTGACACGCCTTTCTTTTTCCGTTACACTATTAGCAACCATTGGTAATTGAAAATAACAAAGGTAAATGTATGGGCAGGAGAGAACGACGACTGCGCGATCAGCAAGAGCTCAGGCAGAGTATGTTGGAGGCGGCGCGCGCAATCGCTCTGGCCGAGGGATGGAGTCATGTGACGATGCGCAAGATCGCTGATCGCATTGAGTACAGTCATGCCGCCATTTATGACTATTTTGAAAACAAAGATGTGCTGCTCAGAGAGCTGCTACACGAGGGCTTTCGCCTGCTGGAGGCGGACATGAGGCGAGCCAGAGCACACGCTCGTGATCCAGAGGACGCGCTACGGCGCATTGCGCATGGCTATCTCGGGTTCGCTTGGCGCTATCCTGAGCTTTACCGTCTGATGTATGGCCTGGACGGCGTCACTTTCCGCGTCTCCGAGCCAGAGAAAGAGGGACGACAAATTGAGGATGTGGCGACAGGAACGGTCAAAGATGTGCTTGATGCTCATGGCTGGTCAACAGAGCATCTGACCGATCAGGTGAATATCCTCTGGGGGACCATTCATGGGCTGGTTACGCTCACGCTGATAAACAGCATTCCCGGTGGGCAGGCACAGGCAACACGCTTAGTCGAACGCGCCATGCAAGCGATGCTGCTGGCCTGGGAACGTGAGATCCATCCGGTCCCTCTTCCGAACAGGTAGCTTTTTTCTTCAGGGTCGTCACATCCGTAAGGAACCTGCGAGCAGTAGACGTTTCACTTACCAAAGGTCATAAAACAAACAAAGGTAACCAACACCACTCAGTTAGGAGTTAGACATCATGGCACTCTATCCTGCTACACTTTTGCTCCATATTGTGGGCGTAATCGGCCTGTTTATCGCGCTCAGCCTGGAGTTAGTTATTCTGTTTCGCTTACGAGCAGTAAAAACGACGACTCAGGTCCATGAATGGCTCACACTCAGCCGCGTGATTGACGTGGTTTTGCCAGTCTCCGCTGTATTCATTCTCATCAGTGGTCTCGTGCTGACATTTTCGGTATGGGGATGGGGGCTCGCCTGGATCACGCTTTCGCTGGGCTTGCTCGTTCTTTTGGGTATCCTGGGACCCGTGATCAACGGACCTCGCATGAAGGCGATTCATGTGGCAGCACAAGCCGCACCTGTGGGCGAAATCTCTACCGCGCTACGGCAGGCCATCTTTAACCCTGTGCTGCGGGTTTACGTTCCCATCTCGGGCCTAGGTGCGTTGGGCGCAGTTATCATGATGGTCTTGAAACTGGATTGGCTTGGCTCAGGGATGGTGATTGCGCTGATCCTCATCGTCGGCCTCATCATGGCCTTCGTGCGTAAAGGGTAACATCCATGTTGCGAAAGACCTTTGTCAAGAACGCTTCACAGAGAACCATTGAGAGAAAGAGGCAACAGATGTTTTCAGAACAAGAGCTCGCGTTTTTGCGTACACAACCACTCGCCAGACTGGCAACGGTAGCCGTCACTGGTCAGCCTGATGCGGATGCGGTCGGCTTCGCTTTTGAGAACAGGCGCTTCTATATTGGCGGGTATTTTCTCGAACGCACCCGCAAGTATAAACATATCGCCGCCGGACAGCGCAAGGTGTCGTTACTTATTGATGAACTACGCTCGCTCGATCCCCTGGAGCCACGCTCGATCAAGCTTCATGGAGCGGCCGATATTGTGCAACTAGCGGAGGGATTTCGGGGGCCTGGCGCCTATATTGTGATTACGCCGAAGGTTTCCTGGAGTAGCGGTATTGAAGGGCCGGCTTTTCAGGATGGCAAGCCGGTTGTCAAGAAAATCACCTGGGAAGAATGATCTGATTGTAAAGAATCTTTGAGAAGTTGTTCAGTTTTCCGGGCTGATTTCCATGCGTACGGAGATCAGCCCAGCTTGGGTCTTGCAGTCAGTAGGAGCAAAAAGATGGTACCAGAGGGCTCGTGCCAATCTGACAAAGAAAGCTAATTGACAAGGTGTCAAGCGAGATGTGTCGTGCGAAAAAGAGTCGAACGCCAATGTAGCTTTATGGGTGGGCGGCAAAAGTCAATACGCTTGCTGGCAACTTGAATTATGTGCGACAAGAAAAGCCGAAATCGAGACAGGAAAACGGTACGAGAAGTGACTTGGTGCGCTCCAACGACGAGCCATCAGCCGCGTGCGAGAAGCTGGTAGTGGCATGGCCGAAGCCACTGCGCTTGACGTGCTACCAAGTAGTAAACTGGGGGTCGCGTAGTACTACTTCGTTAGTAACTGTGTTAGCATGCACCACATGATAACAGCTACACCCAAGGCCGCACCAACGGCGCTCCCCGAACTTGAGGTGTATCTCGCCCCGTTCACCGCACTTTTCCGTCGCCGATGGAGTCGTGAGAGTCTGGAACGGTATGTGACTGGCCTTCTGACAGATTTGTCGCACAAGACATGTGACACGATTGCCGCTGCCGTTGCCGGCACGTCGACTGAGCGCTTACAGCACCTCCTTACCGACGCAGATTGGGACGCCAACACGCTTGACCACCACCGCGTCACGCAGCTTGTGGCAATCAGCCCGGCTGATGGGTTGCT
>JACMIM010000608.1 GCA_014381165.1 Roseiflexaceae bacterium | reverse complement strand
TTCGACAAAGACGGCAGTGTAACCGCCGGCAACGCCCCCGGCATCACCGATGGTGCGGCGGCGCTGGTGGTGATGAGCGGCGCGGCCGCACAGGAGCATGGCGCGATCCCACTCGCGCGGATCACTGGCGCGGCCCAGGCGGGCGTCAAGCCACTGGAGATTTTTACCGCCCCAGCCTTTGCCGTGCAGAAGTTGATGGACAACACCGGCACCAGCCTGGACGATTACGACCTATTCGAGATCAACGAAGCCTTTGCAGCCCAGGTGGTGGCCAATGGCCGCGCACTGCACCTCGACTGGGATCGGCTGAACGTCCATGGCGGGGCGATCGCCCTGGGCCACCCGATCGGCGCGTCCGGCGCACGCGTGCTGGTGACGTTGCTACACGCGCTGCGCCAGCACGGCGGGCAGCGCGGGATTGCCTCGCTGTGCTTGGGCGGCGGCGAGGCCGTGGCACTGGCGGTGGAGTTGCTGTAAGCTTTCGACCGCCGCACGTAACCGCTAAGAACGCGAAGAACACGAAAAGGACAAACGGCCGCAGCCAAGATTTCAAAGCTGTTCTTTCGTGTCCTTCATACCCTTCGTGTCCTTCGTAGTTAAAGTATGTTCGGCTTGCCCCCGCACGCTACAATCGGGGTTACTGATTGTGTTGACCGGATTTTTACATATAAGGAGGACCAACTGTGACACAGCAAGACCTGATTGAAACCCTGGAGGAGGGCGTCAAGAACGGGCGCATCGCGCCGCACCTCGCAGCATTCATCGCAGCCGACCTCCTAGGAACTGAGGCCCAGGAGACTGATTTCGACGATGCGATCCAGATCGACGACGCACGCTAATTCAGTCGCAACCAAAGGCCGGGTAGCAATGCTACCCGGCCTTTTTGTGTGGTGCAGGTTGCGTGTTCCGTTCGGAGTACGCAACAGGCCTTAGCCTACGTTCTTGCGGTCCCAAGCCTTCTGCGTGATCCGCTCGGCCTCGTCGGCCACACTCAGGTCGACCACCTCGCCGGCGTCGATCAGCTCGCGCACGACGACATGGGGGATTTTCTCGCTGATCTCCACGATCACTGGCGTGATGTCCTTCAGCGTGGCCGCAGCCAGATCGGCGGTGGGCTGATGCTTGAGCGCCAGGCCGGTGGTGTGCAGCAGCGTGTGGGCCATCGCCAACAGCGACAGCGCCGTGTAGTCATCGCGCAGCATCTTCGAAACCGGGTCGCCACGCACCTGGTCGAGCAGGCCAGCTGCGATACCCGCGACCTTGCCAACAGCCTCTTTAACTGGCGAGGTCGTGCTGCCGCCCAGCGTCTTGATGTGCGCCTCGTAGGCAGTGATCTGGCTTTCCAGAATGCCATCGAGCCGCGTGATGATCGGGTAGGCGTTGGTGTCGGCCTTGGCGCGGTCATCGTCTTTCTGGCGCTCGATCGCCTCGTGGATGTGCTTGGTCAGCGCGATCGTGTCGCCCGTCCAGCGCGAAAGGCTTTCGTTAGTTTTGCTATTCGTATCGTATGCCTGCGGCTGGGTTCGATCTGCTTGAGTCATAATGCCATCCTCCTCCACATATCATTCGATTACCTATGGCGTTTATAGCAAGGGTTGTGCCAGATGGAGTGCGCTCGATCTTGTGCATTCTCGCCACAGCGTGCGGGGGCGTGGCTACTGTTGAATGATCGGCAAACTGATGCGAAGATCTGGTTGTAGTCCCGATGGAGGTGTGGGAGTATTCGTAGGCGTGCCCGTGCTCGAAGGCGTTGGCGTCGGCTGCACGTTCAGCAGGCCGGCATCGATATTAGAAATCGAAATAACGTTTGAGCCGATCGTAATAACATCAGTGAAGCTCAGATTAAGTCCAAACGTGTTTACATCACTATCGAGCGTATCGCTAGCTTGATTCTTTGGCGCAAACGATGCGCCGCTCGGCAGCAACACGCGAATGCGGTAATCACCTGCAATGGGCGCGATCAGCGTGTAGCTGCCACTGTCGCTTGTTGTGGCCGCGCCAAGCAGCTGTGTCTTGGCCGAGTTCCACAGCTGGACGCTCACGCCCGCCACGCCCGGCTCACCGGTTTGCTGGACACCATCGCCATTGAGATCGTGCCAGACAAAATTCCCAAGCGTGATCGGGGTGGGAGTGCGGGTTGGCGTTGGCGGGCTATACACGCGAATACCAGCATCGATGCTCGTGATGCTAATCAGATTCGAGCCAAAATCATACATATCAGTAAAGCCGGCGTCGCTGCCGGCCGGATTGATATCGCTATCCAACGTGTCTCCAACAGCAGCGTCCTGAAGCGTAAATTGGTCGCCAGCATTGGCAAGAACGACCCGTACACGATACATCCCAGGCGTTGGGGCGACCAAGCTGTATAAACCCTCGGTATTCGTTGTCGTGCTGGCAAGCAGCTGCGTCTTGTTGCCGTTCCACAGCTGGACGGTGATGCTGCTCAAGCCTGGTTCGCCCGCATCCTGGCGGCCATCGCCATCAGCATCGTCCCACACGAAGTTGCCGACGGTAATAGGCGTCGGCGTGCGTGTAGGGGTTGGCGTATCGGCCTGTGGCTTATTATCGGCAGGCATTGGCAGCGAGGTGGATGGGAGGCGCACAGGTTGGGAAGCCACAATCGGCGTGAACGGTGCGGCCCGATGCGGGTTGGCCGCGAACAAGGCGGGAGCTGCTGGCGCATAGGTGCCTGTCCGGCTTAACGCCACAACAAGACCGAGCGTGCAACTCACCATGGTCAACCGGCCATGTGCATGCATAGATGTTTCTCCTACACTGTAGCAGCGTTGCAGACAAATGATGCTATGGGCGCGGTGGCACCACTCAAGTATAGTGGTCGCGTCAATACGGGTGGAATTCAAGTAGGCGGGCTTCGTAACCCCGCCCGCCCGGCGGCTAAAGCCTTATTCAGCCCGCGTAGGCGGGCTTCGTAACCCCAGCCAGCGGCTTCAGCCGCGCGGACGCCGACAGAACACAACACCTGTGCTACACTTGTTCCAATGCAACATCTGTTCGACAACCAGGCTGGCACCGCGCTATTTGGCTGGGATATGACGCCTGGCATCGTTTCGGTTTGGGCCGATCGCGAGGGCCGCGCCACGGTCTGGCGGCGCGTGGCGGGCACCCTGGTGTGCGAGCAGATGCGCTTTCGGCCCTGGCTGTTTGCGCTGGGGCTGGACGACCTGACCGCCGCAGGGATCACGCCCGTTCCTGCCGACGATCCCGCCAGCGAACGCGCCGCATTCAGCTTCCGCCCGCTCGACGGCCCCGCAGGCAGCTTTCGCTTTCTGCTTTCGGCGCGCAGCGGGCGCGAGCTGGAGCGGGCGATTTGCGCGGGAGCCTCGCAGCGCTTTGGCCGCGCAATCGGCAGCCTGTACGAACTGGACAGCTACTACCGCGTCGGGCCAGTCGAGCAGTACCTGATGCAAACCGGGCGGGTGTATTTCCGCGATCTGGTGTATAGCGACCTCGTGCGTATGCAGATCGACTTCGAGACCACCGCGCTGGAACCAGAGCATGGCCGTATCTTCATGGCTGCCGTGCGCGATTCGCGTGGCCTAGCGCTGACGCTGGATGCGCCGCAGCCCGAGGACGAGCCGCGCCTCATCCGCGATCTGCTGGCGCTCATCCGCGAGCGCGACCCAGATGTGATCGAGAATCATAATTTGTTCGGCTTCGATCTGCCGTTTCTGGATGCGCGCGCCGCTCTCCACCGTATCCCGCTCACGCTCGGCCGGCCTGGCGGGCCGCTGCGGCTGGAGCGCTTCGAAGAGCCGCCGCAGCGGCGCGGCTGGAGCAAGCGCGTGCGCTTTTCCGCACCTGGCCGCGAACTAATCGACACGCTTGATGCGGTGCGCCGCCACGATTTCGTCGTGCGCGACATGCCAAGCCACCGCCTGAAGGACGTGGCCCGTTACCTGGGCGTGGCCTCGCCAGAGCGCACCTACATCGCCGGGGCGCAGGTCTACGCCACCTACCAGCGCGATCCCGAAAGCGTGCGCCACTATGCGCTCGACGACGTGGCCGAGGTCGATGCGCTTTCGCTGCGGTTGCACGGCGCACCATTCGCGCTGGCCGGCATGGCCCCGCGCCGGTATGAGCGCCTGGCCTCG
>JACMIM010000607.1 GCA_014381165.1 Roseiflexaceae bacterium | reverse complement strand
CGGCGAACGGCTGCCCGCCGACGGGACACCCTGGCAAATGGCCTGCCGCACCGCTGGACCGGTCTTACAATCGGATCTGGCTGGCAGCGCCTTTGCAGGCGACCGGCAGCTGGCGGCGGCTGGCTTCGCCTCGAGCATTGTTGTGCCGATACGCGGCGCGACCCGCGAGATCGGCGCGCTGACCTTCGCCAGCCGCCTAGCCGGCACCTACAGCATCGCGCAGCAGAACACGTTGATGGAGCTGGCGCATTATCTTGGCCCAGCGCTGTATAACGCGATGCTGAACCGTGAGCGTGAGGCCGCCGCCGACCAGCTGGCGCAGACGCAGGAGTACCTGAATCTGGTGGACAAGGTTCGTGTGGTTGGCCAGCTTGCCTCCGGTGTCGCGCACGATTTCAACAACCTGCTGGCTGGAATCCTTGGCAACGCCCAACTATTGCTGTATGAGGTGCAAGATCTGGAGCAGCGCGAGATGTTGCGCGTGATCGAGCGAGCCGCCAAGGATGGCAGCGAGACTGTGCGGCGCTTGCAGGGATTTTCACGCATGGAACGTGGCTCGCCAATGACCGAGGTGCGCCTCGATATGCTGGCCCGCGACGCGATCGACATCACGCGACCACGCTGGCGTGATGTGGCCCAGAGTCGCGGTGTTTCGATCGAGATCGTGCGTAAACTCGAAGCGGTGGTGCCAATCGCTGGGCGCCCGTCCGAGCTGCGCGAGGTGTTGAGCAATCTGATTATCAACGCTGCCGACGCGATGCCGAAAAGTGGTACGATCACGCTGACGACCTACGAACCTGGCGGCGAGGGCGAAGTTGTGCTCGACATTGCCGACACGGGCACGGGCATGTCGCCGGATGTGCAGGCACGTATCTTCGACCCATTCTTTACAACCAAGGGTGAGCAGGGTACAGGCCTAGGTCTGGCCGTCTCGCTTGGTATTATCAAGGGCCACGGCGGGCAGATTGAGGTCGAGAGTGTGCTTGGATCAGGCACGCGCTTTCGTATCCGGCTGCCAGTGCGTTCGCCTGCGCCGTCCGCCGCTGCCACCCCAGCGGGTGAGGTGCCAATCATTCCCGGCCATCTGCTGCTGATTGAAAGCGAGCCGATGATTCGCACCGCGCTGGTGCGGCTGCTGGAGCGTTGGGGCCACCGGGTGACTGTAGCAACCGGCGGCGTCGAGGGGCTGCAAATCTTCCAGCCGGACATGTTCGACGCAGTACTGGTCGATCAGGGCATGCCCGACATGAGCGGCTGGGAAGTGCTGGCCCAGATCAAGCAGGCCGACGCGCGCGTGCCGACTGTGCTGATGACTGGCTGGGGCCGCCAGCCCGGCGAGGACGAGGATCGTGCGCGCGGCGCTGATGTGGTGCTCGAAAAGCCCTTCGATCAAGATGTGCTGCGCCAGGTACTCGCCCAAGCGATGAGCGGCCAGAAGGCGAAGGGCTGAGGGCGAAGGGCTGAGGGCTGAAGAACGTCATCTGGTTAAGGCTCCATCGCACTTGCACCTTCGCGACTCTGGCGCTACAATTGCGCCGCAGGCCGACAACGACCACAAGGAGCAGAGATGAAGCTGCACGAATACCAGGCCCGTGATGTGCTGGCCAAATATAAGATTCCGGTTACGGGCGGCGGCGTGGCGACAACTCCCGCCGAGGCGCGCGCGATCGCCGAGCAGATTGGCGGGCGTGTTGTAGTCAAGGCGCAGGTATTTGTGGGCGGGCGCGGCAAAGCGGGCGGCGTGAAGCTGGCCGACACGCCCGAGCAGGCCGAGCAGATGGCCGGCCAGATTCTGGGCATGGACATCAAGGGCTTGACGGTCGAGAAGGTGCTGATTGCTGAGGCAATTACCTACGAGCGCGAGATCTACCTGGGCGTGATCATGGATCGCGCTGCCAAGCAGATTATCGTCATGGCCTCCGCTGAAGGTGGCGTAGAGATTGAAGAGGTCGCCAAAACCAACCCTGAGGCGATCATCAAGATTGCGGCGCACTCCACACTGGGCCTGCTGGACTACCAGGCCCGCGACTTGGCTTTTGGTATCGGCCTGACCGATGGCAAGCAGGCTCGCCAGTTTGCCCAGATCGCGGCAGCGCTGTTCAAGAGTTTTATCGAAACCGATGCGACGCTGGCTGAGATCAACCCGCTGGTGGTGTTGGCCAATGGCAGCTTGCAGGCGCTCGACTCGAAGATTGTGCTGGATGATTCGGCACTGTTTCGCCACCCCGAACTAGAAGCCATCCGCGACGCTTCTGACGAGCCGCTGGCCGAGCAGCAGGCCCGCGAGGCTGGTATCACCTTTATCAAACTCGAGGGCGATATCGGCTGTATGGTCAATGGCGCAGGCCTGGCGATGGCGACCATGGATGTGGTCAAGCTGTATGGCGGCGAGCCGGCCAACTTCCTTGATATTGGTGGTGGCGCAGGCAAGGACAAGGTCAAGGCCGCGCTCCAGATCATTCTTTCCGACCCAAATGTGAAAGCCGTCATGTTCAATATCTTTGGCGGCATTACACGTGTCGACGAAGTGGCGCGTGGCATTATCGCGGCGCTAGACGAGGTTCAAACCGATGTGCCGATGATTGCGCGGCTCGTTGGCACCAACGAGGAAGCCGGGCGCGCGCTGCTAGTCGATTCGGTGCTAATCCCCGCAAGTTCGCTGGCCGATGCAGCACAGAAGGCCGTGGCCGCTGCGCAGGCACGCGGGTAGCGTCGGCAGTTCAACCGCGAAGACAGGGGTAGGGGCCGGTTTCAAACCGGCCTCTACCCCTGTCTTCGCGGTTACAGCTGCGCAAGGGCTGCTTCGAGCAGCCGCCGCTCCTCGAGGTCGCTAGCGTTGGCCAGCAGCGCTTCGAGGCGTGGGCGCCATTCGCGCTCGATCTGCGCACTGCCCGCGCCAACTTGTGCCGCCCAGTGTTGGTCGCGGTCGAGCAACGCGAGCTGAAGTTCGACCTCGCTGTAGCGTGGGGCAATCGCGGGCAGTTTATCGGCTTTGGCCTCGGGGTACTGGGTTTCAGCGATGAGTGCGTGCGGCTCAACGCGAAACAGGCCGGCCAGCAGTACAATCGTGCGCTCGCTTGGCACGGCGAGGCCCATCTCGAAGTGGGAAACCGCCACGCGCGATGCGGCGATACGCTCGGCGAGTTGCTGCTGCGTCCAGCCGCGTCCAGCGCGCAGCCGCGCAATGCGCTGGCCAAGCGTTTCCTCTGGCAGGCGGCGTGTCACGGGCGTGTGCTTTGGCATATAATTAGCATCTATTTTAGGACTCACGGAGTTGCCCAAGCGCTTTCGTCTCGCCTGCGCCGGGCAAGGGAATACCTGATTTTCGTTTCGTTTTTTTGTGGAAAGCACCAAAAAAAGAAACAAAAAGATAGATGTTCCAGGCTGCCGCAGGTTGAAGTCGCCAACTGCGTAAGTCCTAATATTGTAGCATGGCACGCTTGCGCTGGGCAGAATGCACAATCGTTGTCGCCAAAAAGAAAAATGGCTTTGAACATATGACAGATAGCGAGGCCCAAAGCTGGATAACGACTGTCGGCCCGGCACTGCTGGTGCTGATAGCAGCGCTGGGGCGTCTCGGCATTCCTACCATGCTTTCGATCTTTCTGATTGCCGCTGGCGGCTTGGCACACAGCGGCATTATCCCCGCCGCGCCGGTGTTCGCCTTCTCGCTAGCTGGCCTGACGATCGGCGACTGCGCGGCCTACACACTTGGCCGCCGCAGTGTTGCGCGCCTGGCCGAACTTCACAAGAAGCGTGAACTTGTTCGAAGAGCCCGCGCTTTGTTAGCCCGCTACCATGTGCTGGCAGTCTTCTTTAGCCGCTTTAT
>JACMIM010000606.1 GCA_014381165.1 Roseiflexaceae bacterium | reverse complement strand
TGGCGACGGGCACCGTTTCAGACGAACGAACAGGGCATTGTGAAGCCATTTGACTGATTAGAGTGCGAGAGGTGGAGAAATCCCCCCATCTCCACCAGTCCTACGGTCGGTTTCTGTGTCTGTCCCTCTTCACAGGGGGCGGGCACAGGGCAACCTAGGGAACTATGTTTAGCTGCTGGCTATTAAGGTACAAAACGGTCAACGTGACAAGTGATTGTTGAGAACCAAGACCGGTGGTGAACTTCTGACTCTGGTGATACTCTTGGCCGGGTTGCACCAGGGTCGCGCCTATCTCGCCCGATGTGTTGAATGAGGAGCTGATTATTCAGCGACTGGTTCAGCCGCTCGGGCTTTTTGGTGTTCTCCGTTGGTCTCGTCCTTCGGCCCCATCCCACGTTCTGCGATTGCCTTACGTAGCAACACAGCGATCATGTTGGTGACGCTACGCATCTCGCGTTGAGCGAGCTTCTCGATGTCCTTGTAAAGCCACATCGGCAACCGCAGCGCGTAGGCTCTGTCCGCATCGTCACTCACGACGTTGACCTCCTTTCCGCGCTCCTAATCATATGAGCATCATATTGAAAATCCGTTAATCCTATATTATAGTCATATCATATTAATTATTGGTCGAGCGCCTTCAGCGCTCAACGATAAGGAGGACGCATGCTGCAAGTAAACCCATCTTCTCTAGCAAAGAGCAACGATGTTGATCCGTAGCCGCCCCTCACCCTAGCCCGCTCCCGCGCACGGGAGCGGGCTAGGGTGAGGGTGCAGGAGCAGATCGATGTTGCTACTCTTATCTATATATTGACGAGTCTATATATTGATGAGGAGCACAATGCGAATCTGGTCACAAGAGCGCTATCGGCAGGCGGCACACGTTGCCGCCGAGGCCCATCAGGGCCAGTTGGTTCCCGGCACAACGCTGCCGTACCTGCTGCATCTGACCAATGTCGCGATGGAACTGATGACCGCGTTGGCGCTGGAAGCTGGACATGATGCCGATCTTGCCGTGCAATGTGCCTTGCTGCATGATCTGCTTGAAGATACCGCCACGACCTACGCTGAACTACAGGCCAGTTTTGGCCCTGCGGTTGCAGCCGGTGTTGCGGCATTAACAAAAGACAGCAGCTTGGACAAAGCCCAGCAGATGCCCGACAGTTTACGCCGTATTCAGCAGCAACCGCCCGAAATATGGATGGTCAAACTGGCCGACCGCATCACCAATATGCACGCGCCGCCCGCGACATGGTCACAAGCAAAACGCCGCCAGTACCGTGATGAAGCCGAAACGATTCACGCTGCGTTGCACACAGCTAGCCCCTTGCTGGCCGAACGACTGCAGCAGCTTACCCGCCAGTACGCTAGGTATCTTGATTAGTCGCCTAGCCCTCATGCTACAGCCCCGACGCACATGCCAACGCCGTGGTACCGACTATGATGATTAGCGGGAGATGTGATGATACATGTTGTCGTGGGACTCGGTTTTCTTTTGAGCGCCGTAGTCAGCTTCGCGCTGGGGTTCTACGTGGTCATCCTGGGAATGGCTCCTGGCATGCCGCCACTCAACCTGACCGGGGTTTTCATCTATAGTCCTGGGCCGGGATTCTTGTATCTGATCATCTGGTGGCTTGCGGCTGTCGGTTTGTATGTGGCTGCTTTGGGTGCAGGCTGGCTCGTCCAGCCCTCCCTGCGGACATACGGCACCGCGCTGGCCTGGCTCGTTCTGGCTGGCCTGATCGTGTTGCAACTGGTTATCCTCGCCGATTTTCGCGGCCTGCTGTAAAAAAATGCCCACAAATCGCAAGCAATCCGATTCACACTGCGCCATGCAGCCTGCTATACTCGAAATGACATCGACGCTTTCCTACCGGAGCCATTCCCCATGCAACGTGCTCTCATCCTAGCCACTGCCCTGGTGATCGTGCTGGCGCTGTTGGTCAATGGCCTGCAGTTCGTGCAGAACCGCGACCTGCGCCAGCGCCTAGCCGCCCGCCCGCCCGCCGCTGCCGCCGCGCCTAGTGCCGACCAAACCGCGAAGCTGGACAAGCTGACCGCGGATTTGAATCGCTACAAGCTGGATTTCGACAAAGCCTTCAGCGAGGCGCGCAGGCTGCGCGAAAAGGCAGCCACACTCGATACCATCACCAACGAGCGCGACGCGCTCAAGATCGAGGTCGATGCTTTGCGTGGCGAGAACAGCCAGCTCAAAAACGATGTGCAGAATCTTCAGGCCATGAACACGATCAACGGCAGTGTCTCGGCGCTACGCGGCCAGGCTGCCCTTTCCAGTGTGCCGCGCTCGTTCATGAACCGCGATCAGCTGCGCCAGTATTTCACCGAAAGCTACGCGCGCGAGTACAGTGCCGAGGAAGAGGCCGCCGATCAGGTGGTGCTGCGTGCGCTGGACATGGCCGATGAGCAGGCCAATGGTGATCTGCGCGCCCAGCAGATCGAATCGCTGGCCGATAGCGTGTTAGGCTTCTACGATCACGATACCAAACAGTTGGTGGTGGTCACGCGGCGGCCAAAGATTGGCGTGCAGGATCGGATAACCTACGCCCACGAGTTCGCCCACAGCTTGCAAGATCAGCACTACGGCCTCACGCAGTTGTTTGCGCGCGCCGATGGCAATGCCGACTACTCCCGTGCCATCCAAGCTCTGGTCGAGGGCGATGCCACGATGACGATGTGGCTGTATGCCCAGCAGGATTTGACTGAAATGGATATGGCCAAGTACCAGCTCGAAATCGTGGCCGATCTCGATGCCAACGCGCTGTTTGGCGGCGGCTACAGCGGGCCAATGGTCGAATCGGCGGCCGCTTTCCCGTATCAGGAGGGGGCCGAGTTCGCAGGCGGCTTGTATAGCCTGGACGGCTACGACGCAATCAGCCGCGCCTTCGCCAACCCGCCGCGCTCGACCGAGCAGGTGATTCACCCCGAGAAGTATTTCGATGGCGATGAGCCGGTTGTGGTGCTGTTGCCGAACCTGGTCGCGGCGCTGCCGGGCTGGAAGTTGGTTCACGAGAACACGCTTGGCGAGCTGTACACGCGCATCTACCTGGAACACGCGCTTGATTTCGACACCGCTATTCCGGCCGGCACGGGTTGGGGCGGCGACCGCTACCAGGTGTTGCAGAACGAACAAGGCCAGACCGCGCTGGCACTGCGCACGGCCTGGGACACCAGCGCCGACGCCGATGAGTTCTTCGACGCCTACAACCGCTTTATCCTTTCGGTGGGCGGCGCAAACACGGCGCTGATCGAGGGTGGCGAAACCAGCCTGCGCTACCAGCTCGATGGGCGACAGATATCCCTGAGCCGCAGCGGTAACCAGGTGCTCGTGCTGCACGCGCCCGACGCGGCCACGCTGGATGTGCTGACGGCGCAGTTCTGATTATTGCGGTAGCCACATGTGGCGCAGAGCAGAATGGGGCTTTAGAGCGTGATCAGAAACTTGAATTTGTGGTATCATGATGGTGAATAGAGCTTTCTGATGCGGAGAAG
>JACMIM010000605.1 GCA_014381165.1 Roseiflexaceae bacterium | reverse complement strand
GTAAAGCGGTAAAGCGGTAAAGCGGTAAAGCGGTAAAGCGGTAAAGCGGTAAAGCGGTAAAGCGGTAAAGAAAACGCCCTTGCGCTTTGCGCTCTATAGCTCGCGCTTTCTGCGCTCCTCGCCGAGCGCGTCGCTCAGCTGCTCAACCTGCGCCCGCAGCTCACCCGCGCGCCAGGCCAGCACCAGCAGCCCCAGGCTCGCCAGCATGAGCGTCGCCGTTGCCACCGTGAAGGCGGTGGAGTAAGGCAGCAGGTTCACACCCGCCGACGCCAGCGCGTTCACCAGCGCGAACAGGCCGAACGCCGCCGCGCCCAGTAGCAGTGCATAGCGCCGCCGTGGGCGATTGGCCGATCTCAGCGCCTGCCGTATCAGCAGGGCCGCCACCACCAGCGAGAGCAGCGTGCGCACAATTGACATTGAGGGCTCCTTCTGCCACGTGCTGGCACACCTTCGCATCATCGCTGGCGCGTAGTGTACCACACGGGTAAAGCCGTATGCGGCATAGTGGTAGCTTGTTCGATACCCTGATATACTCTTCTCACAACATGAGGAAGCAACAGGAGCCGCAGCAATGCGGTTTTGTTAAGTCGATACCATGACTCAAGCACATCTCACCCTCTTTTCGTGGAACGTCAACGGCATCCGCGCCTGCACGAAAAAGGGCTTTTTGTCGTGGCTTGCCACCAGCGGGGCAGATATCGTAATGCTCCAAGAGACCAAGGCTAGCCGGGACCAGTTGCCGGACACCCTCTGCAATCCTGAGGGGTTTGTGTCTGAATGGTGCGCTGCGGATAAGAAGGGGTACAGCGGTGTGGCAACGTACTCGCGAATACCAGCGCTGTCAACGCGCGGACTAGGCGATGCCCGATTCGACACTGAGGGGCGTGTACTCATCAGTGCGCTCCCACAGTTTACCCTTTTCAATATCTACTTCCCGTCTGGCAGCAGTGGCGCCACCCGTATCGCCTACAAATTAGATTTCTATAACCACTGCTTAAACGTTCTTCGCCCTCGCTTGGATGCAGGTGAACGTATTATTGTTGCAGGCGACGTGAACACGGCCTATGCTGAGATTGACCTTGCACGACCGCGAGAGAACCGCCAGACATCAGGCTTTCTTCCCGAAGAGCGTACGACCTTGGGGAAGTTTTTCGCGGCAGGTCTTGTTGATACCTTCCGGCACGTGCGGCCTGATGAAGCTAAGTACAGTTGGTGGTCGCAAGCAACCAACGCCCGTGAGCGCAACATTGGCTGGCGACTCGACTACATCCTTGTTTCTCGCAACTTGCTGCCCTACGTCGTAGACGCCGACATCCATAACAATGTCCACGGTTCAGATCACTGCCCCATAAGTTTGATACTCGCATTGCCTCTGTAGTTACGATAATGGTTAAGGATATCCCACTCATCAATCGCAAATCGTAAATGGTGTATACTTGCCCTCACTATGCACACCGACGACACCGCGCTCTACGAGGCCTGCCGCCAGGGCAGCGGCGCCCAATCCGACGCTTTCGGCGAGATCTGGCGCCAGTTCTACCGTATTGCCCACGCCATGCTGCGCAGCCAGCTCGACGCCGACGCGCTGGCAACTGACTGCGCCCAACTGGCGCTGATCAAGCTGCATCAGCGCCTAGACACTTGCAGCAACCCGGCCGCTTTTCGCGCCTGGGCCAACCAGATCGTGCGCCGCACTGTGCTAGACGAGCTGCGCCGCCCCGAGCGCGCGCGAGCGTGACGCGACGC
>JACMIM010000604.1 GCA_014381165.1 Roseiflexaceae bacterium | reverse complement strand
GAGATTGGCGATGTGGCGCGGGTCGAGAGCAACCTGCTGTGCGATGGCTGCCGCATCTACGGCACCGTGAATCGCTCGGTGATCGGCCCCGGCGTGGTGATACACGCGGGCGCCGTGGTGCGCGATTCGATTCTGCTGACCGATACCGTCGTCGAGGCTGGGGCGGTGGTCGACCGCTGCGTGGTCGACAAAGAGGCGCTGATCGGTGCGGGCGCACTTGTCGGCAATGGCGAGGAGCATACGCCGAATCAGTCCGCACCCGAGATGTTGAATACCGGGCTGACCCTGATCGGTCGGCGGGCGCGTATCCCAGCTGGCATAACGATCGGCCGTAATGTGATCATCCGCCCGCGTGTGGACGAGGCCACATTTGCTGCGGAGACGAGCATCGTAAGCGGCGCAACGATCGCTGTATAGCTCTGGAATCATTGATGTTGTGATAGACGGGTATGTGTCCTGCTGCGCAGGCACGTCCCCGTCTTTTTAGCGTCGCGACGACCATCTGTACGGTACGCGCTAGCAGCTCCTTGTAATCATCTCGTAATGACACGATCTTATTATAGCGACATGCAAACGCGCGCCAGCGCAACGTAAGGCGAGCGGCAAAATACACAAAAGAGGGTTTTATGAGTATCTCGTTATATCGTTCGATAGCAGGTCAGTACCAGCAGCTACGCCACGTCAACAGCGTCTCGATGATGAACACGATTAGCCATTTGATCGAAGAGCAGGTCATGCACCACGATATGCCGATTAACTTCTTCACTGGATTCCAGCGCTTTTCGAACTTCGCCGCCCAGCAGCGCCGCTATGAGCGGCTTGCCGCAGTTTGTCGGCGGGTGTATGTGTTTGGCATACCCGATGTGCGCCCGCCGCGTATCGCTGGCGTCGAGTTCATTAGTCTTGATGCGAATTCGCCACTTGCTCGTGAATGGTTTCTGGTTGTCGACACGCCGGATTTCTGGACGGCGCTGCTGACGGAGGAGACCGATGGCCGTGATGAAGCAACCGGCGGGCGCCGGTATGACGGCGTGTGGTCATATGATGGGGCTGTGGTCGAGCGGGCATCGCTCCTGATCTCGCAGCACCTTGGCGAGGTCTTTAAGCCGGTGACTGCACGAAACTATGAGCGACAAAGCGCGCATATCGGCGAGATCAATGCGCGCATGGCCGGCTATCTCGAAAGCTCACGGCTGGCTCGTCACCGGCAGTGGGCACAGCTAGCCACGCTCCACAGCTTTGCCGGCGCGATGGCCATGTTGTCGCCCTCGCCGCTGCTCTTGATGAATGGCTGCCCAGCGCATCTGCTCCAAGCTGCAGTTGACGCACTCCAACGCCTGTTCGGCGCGACCTCGGCGAGCATCAGTTTGCACGAAACTGGCCATACGTACAAAGTGGTGGTCGCCGATGGTTTATCGGTGGTTGGCCGCCGAACGATTGCCTCTGGTGAAGGCCCCACCGGGCGCGCGATCAGTAGCGGCACGCCAATATTGATCGCCGATGCGTTGCGCGAACGCGAGCGTGACCCGCTCATACCCGACGCGGCCACGTTGATCGCCGCGCCGATCATTGGCGGGCGGCAGGTTTATGGGGCAATTACGGTTGCCGGCGAACGGTCAGAGCAGTGGTCCGAGGAGGACTGCAACACTGTGATGTCGCTAGGGCGGCTGCTGGCGGCTGGTATCGAGCAGCGCGGCCTCCCCGACTCATCCATCAGCGCACGGCTAGACCGCGCCCAGTTGATCGAGCAGGCGCTGGTGCGGCTGCGGCAACCAATCGGTCACTTACACTCGCTCCAGCAGCGCCTGCGCGATGAAGGCAGCTTGAACGGCCCACAGACAGCGGTGGTCGAGCAAATGGACGCGCTGACTGGTACGCTCGCCCAGTCATTTGGTCTGCCGCCTGCGCAACTTTCCGAGCGTTCTGGTAGCAAGCCGTAACGAAATCGCATATTCTGCGGTGTATGAGTAGCGAATGTTGATCACCGAGGTCACAAATGTTACTCATCATCGTCTGTGTGTGTTGGCTCACGGGTATCGTCCTGGCCGATCTGTTTCAACTTCCTGTTAGCCCGCTGTTGGTTGGCGCAGCGGCCGCTGCGCTTGGTGCTGTGCTTGCGCTTCGATTGCCACGGGCGCGGGTGGTGGCGCTGGGGCTGTGTGCTGCCTGCTTGGGCGGCGCGCGGCTGGCCGCAGCGGAGGTGCCAACCACGCCGCAGAGCATCTGGCAGCTGAATGACAGCGGCGAGATTGCTCTCGAAGGTGTGGTTGCCGAAGACCCCAAGCACAGCGAGGACGGCCAGCGCGTCATGCTGGCTGTGCGCTGGGTCTGGCGCGACGGGCGACGGCTGCCTGCTGAGGGTATGGTGTTGGCCACGCTGCCGACCTACCCCGAGCGGCGATACGGCGACGCGCTTCAATTGACTGGCCAGCTGAAATCGCCACGCGGCCCCAAGCGCGCTGGCGATTTTGACTACCGCGCCTACCTGGCCCGCAAGGCGATCTTCTCGCTCATGCAGCCCAAGCACACTCGGCTGCTCGCCCGCGATCAGGCCAACGGCGCGCTTGGTTGGCTGCTTGGTGTGCGCGACCATGCCCGGCGCGTGCTGCTGCGCGAACTGCCCGAGCCGCAGGCGTCGCTTGCGGTCGGCATCCTGCTTGGTATTCAGTCGTCCATCCCCGAGGATGTGTACGATGCCTTCTCGCAAACTGGCACATCGCATATATTGGTCATCAGCGGCTGGAATATTTCGATCATCGGCGCAGCCTTGTATGCCGTAGCCGCGCGGCTGAAGCTTTCGAAGAACGGGGCGTTCTGGGCCATCCTCGGCACGATTTGGCTGTACGCATTATTCGTAGGGGTTACCGCAACCGTGATTCGTGCTGCAGTGATGGGGTCGGTCATGGTGCTTGGCCAGCGGCTCGACCGCCCAGCCCACGCCTGGACAACGCTGTTCGCCGCCTGCGCCGCGATGACAGTCTATAATCCGCAGACGCTCTGGGACATGGGCTTTCAGCTCAGCGCACTGGCCACAGCCTCGCTATTTGCGTATGGCAAAGGCACCGAGGCACTGCTGGAACGCACGTTTCTGCAAACGCCCTGGCTCGATTGGGCGCGCGAGGCACTGACCGCCACGCTGGCCGCGCAGATTCTGGCGTTGCCGCTGATTCTCTATGCTTTTGGCAACCTTTCAATTATTGCGCCCCTGGCGAACGTGGTGCTGCTGCCAATGGTGCCGTATGCGATGCTGTTCGGTGCGCTCGCGCTGGTGGCTGGCATGCTTTGGTTGCCGTTGGGTCAGGTGTTGGCACTGCCTGCCTACCTGTTCCTGAGCTGGCTAACCAACGGGGCGCAGTTTCTGGCCAGCGTGCCGTTCGCTGCCGTCCAGGTGCCAGCATTTCCGCTGTGGGTGCTGCTGGGCTACTACGCGGTGGTGCTTGTCGTGTGGTGGTGGAGCCAGAAGGGCGGCGCAGTAGAACACTACAGCTTTTCGCAGAACCGTAGAACCGTAGAACCGTAGAACCGTAGAACCGATTCCGGAGTGCTGAGGTTCCGGAGTTCTGCGGTTCCGCGTTTCCGTGGGTCTGCT
>JACMIM010000603.1 GCA_014381165.1 Roseiflexaceae bacterium | reverse complement strand
GTTTGATCTGGTGCTGTTTCGCTCGCTGCACAATGGGCCGGCGCTGGCGGAGGTGCTCGATGCCACCATCCGCGCCGTTTCTGCGCAGCAGGCCACGCCACCGGCGCTGGTATCCGACAAGATCGCGCTGTTGGTGCAGCTGTTTCGCGAGCGGCGCTGCCTGCTGATCCTCGATAATCTCGAATCGATCATGCAGCCGGGTGTGCTCACGGGCACCTATCGCGCGGGCTACGCTGGGTATGGCGAGCTGCTGCTGGGGCTGAGTGAGCGTGCGCACGGGAGCTGCTTGCTGCTAACCAGCCGCGAGAAGCCCGCCGAGCTGGGGCCGCTGGAAGGCCGCAACGCGCCGGTACGCACGCTGCATCTTCATGGCCTGGCTGATAGCGCCTGCCAGACCATCCTGATGGCGAAGGACATTGCCGCAACCGCAACCGAGGTGCAGGCACTGGCGCACGCCTACGGCGGGAACCCGCTGGCGCTCACGCTGGTAGCCGAGCCGATCCGTGAGCTGTTCGGTGGCGATGTGAGCGCTTTTCTCGCAGCGGGCGACCCGTTCTTCAATGGCGTTGATCAGCTATTGGATCAGCAGATTCGACGGCTAAGCGCGATTGAGCGCGATGTGCTGAACTGGCTGGCGATTGGGCGTGAGCCGATGGAAATCGCAGCGCTGCGCGCACGAAGTACACTGATTGCCGAGCCGCGTGCCTGGCTGCAAACACTGGTCGCGCTGCGGGCTAGGCATTTGATCGAGCGCGGCGAAAACGGTGCCACCTTCACGCTCCAGCCGGTGGTGATGGAATATATCACTGCCCAGTTGATCGAAGCTATGCTGAAGGAAATTGTCGTCGGCATACCCGATATGCTTCGGCGCTACGCGGTGCTGTTGGCGCAGGCCCCCGAATATGTGCGCCAAAGCCAGGAACGCGTGATCGCCCAACCGCTGTTGAATCAGCTCGGCGTCAGCCTCAAAAGCAGGCAGCTAGTCGAGGCGCAGCTTGCGCAGGTACTTGCAGCGGTTCGCATGTTGCCGCGCGTCGAGCAGGGCTACGGCGGCGGGAATGTCCTCAATCTGCTGGTTCAATTTGGGAGTAATCTGCGGGGGTACGATTTCTCGCACTTGAATATATGGCAGGCGAATCTGGCCGACGTTGAGCTGCCGGAGGTTGACTTTCGCGGTGCCGACCTAACCGGATCGCGCTTCACCGAAGCCTTCAAAACGATTGTGCCGGTCGCGTTCAGCCCGAATGGCGATTACCTGGCGACTGGCAGTATTGACGGCGAAATCTTGCTCTGGCGGGTTGCCGATAAGCAGCAGATTGGTTTGTTCCAGGGCCATACTGGCCCGGTCAATACCGTCGCGTTCAGCCGGGATAATCGCATATTAGCCAGTGGCAGCAGCGATGGCTTGATCATGCTTTGGTCGGTGGGTACAGGCGCGCGCTTGGCAACGCTAAGCGGACACGGTAGCCGAATCTGGTCGGTCGCGTTTGGCCCCGATAGCAGATTGCTCGCCAGCGGTAGCGACGATCAAACGATCAAGCTGTGGTCGATCACCAGCGGCACATGCCTGGCGACGCTGGCCGAGCATAGCGCTGCGGTGGCTTCGGTCGCGTTCAGCCCCGATGGCGCGACCCTGGCGAGTGCCAGCCACGATCCCAAGCCCACGATTAAGTGTTGGGATGTCGCCACCCGCACATGCGTGGCAACCCTCAGCGGGCATACGGCGGATATCTGGTCGGTCGCGTTCAGCCCCGATGGCGAGATTCTCGCCAGTGGTAGCGCTGATCTCACCATCAAGCTCTGGTCGGTAGCCACCGGCGCGCAACGCGCAACACTGCGCGGGCATACAGCCCGGATACGCGCAGTGGCATGGAGTCCCAATGGGGCGACGCTCGCCAGTGGCAGCATGGATCAAACGGTCAAGATTTGGAACATTGCAGCCCTGCACTTGCACGCCGGGCGCGCTGCCATTGATGCGGACGCGGCCAGCGGAGTATGCCGAGCGACTTTGGCCGAGAATACTGGCCCGGTAAACGGCATCGCTTGGAGTACCGATGGGGACACGCTCG
>JACMIM010000602.1 GCA_014381165.1 Roseiflexaceae bacterium | reverse complement strand
CCCGTGGCGACCGCAGCACCAGCCGCAGCAGCGGGTACAAGCGGCGACCGCACGGACTGGCCAGAGAAGTTCACGGTCGGCTTCTTTGGCGGCGACGACGCCGAGAAGGTCTTGAAAGACAACGAGCCGCTGCGTGTGTACATGGAGGAAGAGCTAGGCATGCCGGTCGAGTTCTTCACCGGCACGAGTTATTCAGCCGTAATCGAGGCCATGCGCGCCAACCGTGTCGACGCAATGGAGGTCGGCCCGTTCTCGTATGTGCTTGCGGTGCAGGAAGCCAAGGCCGAGGCGCTGGCAATCAATACCAGCGAATCTGGCGATGTGGTCAAGTATAACCCCGACGTGCCGCCGCACTACTACAGCGCGATCATCACCAAAAAAGGCTCGGGCATTGTGACGCTGGAGGACTTGAAGGACAAGAACTTCGCCTTTGTCGACCCGGCCTCGACCTCGGGCCACCTTGCGCCGAAGACGCTGCTGGTGCAGAATAATATCGACCCCGACACCGAGATGAAGACGGTGTTTGCCGGCAGCCACCCGACCGCAGTATTGGCGGTCTGGAACGGCAGCGCCGACGCCGGCGCGACCTTCGAGGGCAATCTGTACACGCTTCAGAAGGAAGGCCAGATCGAGTTCTGCAACTTCGAGGACAACCAGATCGGTAGGGAGCGCACGCCGGAAGAGATCAAAGCGGTGTATGATGCCTGCCCCGACGGCAGCATTGCGATTATCGCCATGTCGGACGAAATCCCCAGCACGCCATTTGCCGTGCGCAGCAACCTGCCAGACTCGTTCAAGGCAACGGTAAAAGCATCGCTGCTAGCGGTGAAGGACGATCCTGAGCTGGTGGCGAGCTTTGGCCAGTGGTACACCGACCCATCGGAGGAGATGGGGCTTGAATCGCTCGACCAGTACTACAACTCGCTCCGCGATATCGCCAAGCTGCTCAACCTTGACTTGAAAGAGCTAGGCGGCTAATATCTGCTAACGTAACGAGAGCAAAGAGCAGAACTATTGAGCCGCTCTTGCACCCTCACCCTAGCCCGCTCCCGTGCGCGGGAGCGGGCTAGGGTGAGGGTCTATGTTGTGAAGGAATCAAGCTATGTGGCTGCGTGATGCGCAGATTGTGCTGCCCGATCGCGTGCTCGAACGCGCCTCGCTGCGAATCGAGGGTCAACAGATCACGGCGGTCGTCGAGGATGTGCCCCAGCCCGCCGCCCGCGAAATGGCCGTCGATGCTCGCGGGCTGATCGTGATACCTGGAATCGTCGATCTGCATGGCGACATGATCGAACATGAGATCGAGCCACGCCCCGGCGCGCGTTTTCCGCTCGACATGGCGATTCATGAACTCGACAAGCGCATGGCGGCCTGTGGCGTAACGACAGCCTATGCCGCGATTTCATTCTGGGGCGAGGAAGCCGACGAAGCATTGAGCTCCGGGGCGCACGCCCACGCGCTTGTCACCGCAATCAACAGCCTGCGCGGTTCGTTGCTGGTCGACCTGTTTGTGCATGCGCGCTACGAGGTGCCGACGCCGTCAGTTGCACCCGCGCTATTCGCACTGCTGGAAGCGCGCCAGATTCAGCTGCTCTCGCTCATGGATCACACGCCCGGCCAAGGCCAGTACCGCGATCTTGAGCGTTTTGTCGCCTATATCGCCAAGTGGCGCAATGCCGACCCCGACCAAATTGCGGTCGAAACCCGCGAGCGCATGCTGCGGGTACAGAATCAGCCTAGTATTTGGGCGACTGCCAATGAACTGGTTTCTGCTGCGCTCGAGCAAGGCGTGCTGATCGCCTCCCACGACGACGACACCCCGGCGAAGATCGATCTCATGGCCGATTTCCGCGTCACGATCAGCGAGTTCCCGGTGACGTTGGAAGCCGCACTCGAAGCGCGGCAGCGCGGCATGCATGTGGTCATGGGCGCGCCAAATGTGCTACGCGGGATTTCGCATTCTGGCAACCTCAGCGCGCTGGAAGCCATTGCGGCAGGCGCAGTCGACGCCCTGGCCTCGGATTATTCGCCGGCAGCGCTGGTGCAGGCGGCGTTTGCAATCGTTCGTGCAGGGCTGCTGCCGCTTCACGATGCGATGAAACTGATCGGCCAGAACCCCGCCACTGCGCTCAACCTGCACGACCGTGGCTGCATTGCCGTAGACAAACTGGCCGACATCACGCTGGTTGAACCAGGCGCGTGTGCGCGTGTGCGCGGCACTATCCGGCGCGGCCTGCCGATATATTGGGACAGCGTTATGGCCCAGCGCAGTGCGATCGCCTCTGCGTGAGGCCGTGATCAAGGCACCCGCCCGCCTGGCAGCTGAAGCCGCAGGCTCGCATGACCAAGCCCGCCTACGTGGGTTGAACGATGTTCAGCCCACGTAGGCGGGCTTCGTACACCCCGCCAGCGGCTTCAGCCTCGCGGCTACCTACACGCGATGAAGAATCTTCATACCAAGCTGCTGCGGGCCTGGTAAACTTAAACACGATCGCTGGTAGCGACACTATGGGCGTGTTGGAACGGCTCCACCTTCGTCCCGCACTCACACCGCGCGAGTAGCAGAAGGTGCAACGAGCGCGCAAGAAGCGAGGTTCCCATGATGGTACATTGTGCGCCTGTTCTTCTGTGGATCTCAGACGCCAACAACAACTGTGTCTTTTTCAACGCGCCCTGGCTGGCGTTCACAGGCCGAACCATGGAACAGGAAATCGGCTTCGGTTGGGCTGCGGGTGTTCACCCGGATGATTACGAGCGCTGCATCGGGATCACTGGGGCGCTGTTCGGCAAACGCGCACCGTTCGAGCGGGACTACCGCCTGCGGCGGTATGATGGTGCGTATCGCCTGGTGCGTGACACCTGCGTGCCGCGCTTCACATACGGATCGCCCTCACACTTTGAGGGCTACATCGGCTCGTGTTTCGACATCAGTGATGCACAGCGCACGGCCGAATCCTACGAGATAATGGAGCGCAGGCTATTGGAGGCCCAAAAGCTAGACACCCTGGGCGTGATAGTCAGCGGCATCGCCCACGATTTCAACAACCTACTGACCGGACTGATCGGCAACGCCGAGTTACTCGAAATGGAAGTCGGCGGGAATACCAGCGCACAACACACCGCACACACGATCGAGCAGATCGCGCGTTCTGGAACACACATGGTGCGTCAGCTGCTCGACTATGCGAAGAGTACACCCATCACGATGAATAGCATCGACTTGAGCGCAACGGTTCAGGAGACGGTCGGGCTGCTCAACACTGCGGTGCGTGCGCTGACGACGCTCGATGTGCGCAGCCACGGCGCGTTGCCAATTCTAGCCGACCCGACCCAGATTCAGCAGGTGCTAATGAACCTGGTCATCAATGCAGCCGATGCCATCGGCGAACATGATGGGCGGATCATCGTCGAAACGCGGCGGGTTGTGGCGAACCGCGCTCTGCGAGAACAGTTTCAGCTTCCGCTCTGTGATCCGGCATATGCGCTGCTAGCCGTGATTGACAATGGCATGGGCATGTCGGACGAAGTGCGCGAGAACATTCTGCGGCCATTCTTCACGACCAAGCCGCATGGTCGCGGCCTTGGGCTGGCGAGCGTGGCGCAGATTGTCGCACGCCATCAGGGAAGTATGCAGATCGCGAGCGCACGCGGCAACGGCACGCGCTTCGAGATTCTGTTTCCACTGCACAGCGCCGCACCCCTGACCAAATAATTTCGCATATACCGACTATAGCATCCCTATTTGAGTTGTAAACATGCGCGTGAGCGCAAAGCGGGGGTTTGGGGGCTGCGCCCCCGAAAAAACCACCTCCCCTTTTTACGACTCCGGCAGGGATGCTATATCAGCAATCAGCGCGCTGCGGCCTGACCCAGCCCGCGGCGACGATCGCTTGAGGATCATCACGCGGCCAGATCCTGGAACTCAGGGTGGCGCGTGATGTACGCGGCGATGAACGAGCAATGCGCCACCACCCGCAGGCCCTGCGCCCGCGCGTCGGAAAGCGCGAAGTGGGCCAGCGCACTGCCAATGCCTTTGCCCTCGAACTCTGCCGGCACCTCGGTATGCGTAAACGTGATCGTGTCGCCCGAACGCGTGTAAGCGGCCAGCGCCAGTTGGTCGCCTACAGGGGCCTCATAGCGGTGCATCGCGGTGTTATTATGTATAGCTTGGCTATCGCTCATCGTGAAATTCCTTATCGGAGGAGCGGTCACGTCGCACCGCCTCGGCATCATAGCGCTCTGGCTGAGTACGCTCACCGCTGTTACCCAACAACCGTGCGGTCGCGCCGGTGGCAGGCGTGCGATTGCCATCGGCGCTGACTGGAACACGCACCACCTCGACATCGCCGAACAGCGAGAAGACGCTGATGCGAGCGCGCACCGGCGCGGTGGCATACTGCTCGGTGATGTAGCTCGCGCCGGGTTGCTCTTCCTCACCAGTCAGCAAATCCTCCACCTCGACATCGCCAAACAGCGTAAAGCTGTCGATCTCGACGCCGACCTCATGTGGGATGCGCAGCCGTGTGTCACCAAAAATTGAGAAGATTCGCAGGTGATGGTCGCCCAGGTCGAGCGTCGTGCGGGTGAAATCGAGCTTGATATCGCCGAAGATCACCGTGATATTTTCTTCGTCCATGCGGCGCGAGCGTGCGAAGCGTCTGATATCACCAAAAATACTGAACGTGGGCATCGTCTCCTCCTCGCTGCGGTAGTGGTCTTTCGGGTCTGACGCGCATCGGCTAATAGAAGTTGCATGGGAATGCGCTCGTTGCCAGGGTAGCAGTTTGCGTGTAGTATACCCGATACACCAAGTGTGGGGTTCCACGTTCGCGCCATTCAACGCGCTTCAGCGTGTTTCGCATACCAGCAGTGGGTTCAACCCGCTAGCGCTGCCCGGAGCACCGGTGTATCTCGATCTCGACATCACCATCCAGCCACGCAGCGGCGAGGGCTACCCATTCACGATCCAGGCCCGTGGCGGCGACGCACGCGGCGTGTTTGTGTTTCCCGAAGACGAAGCATTCCAACAGCTGCTTGCCCGCCTGGCCAGGCTTGAGGCCGACGAAGCCATGCTGCAAGCGATCGGGCGGCGGCTGTTCGCGGCGCTGTTCCACGGCCCCGCGCGCGATGTGCTGGCGCGCACCCAAGGCCTCTGCGCCGAAGGCCAGCAACTGCGCCTCAAGCTCAGCATTGCCGCCGAAGAGGGCAAGCTTGCCGCGCTGCCCTGGGAGCTGCTCGACGACCCCGACGGCGGGCCATTGGTGCTGACCAATACGCCGCTTGTGCGCTACCTGCCGGTTTCAGCTCGTGTGCCAACGGTGGCGACCACGCTGCCACTCAAGGTGCTGCTGACAGCGGCCGCCAGCGGCGGGCGCGATGGCAGCGCCGCGCTGGCCGAGGCGCAGGCCGGGCTACAATCGCTCGGGCCGCACGCCCAGATTACGGTCGAGCCACAGCTGAGTATGCCGATCTTCCAGCGCAGGCTGCGCGAAGGCTACCAGATCTGGCATTTCGTCGGCCAGGGTAGGGCGGGCGGGCTGCTGTTCCACGATAACCGCGCGGTGAGCGCGGCCCAGCTTGGCGTGCTGCTTGGCAGCAGCGGTGTGCGGCTGGTGCTGCTGGACGCCAGCGCCGACACGCACCTGGCCACCGACCCGTTCCGCGCACTGGCCCCAGCCCTGATGAAAACCCAAATTCCCACAGTCATCGCCATGCAATTCAGCGCGCCAGACAGCGGCGCGGCCTTCGCCGGCGAATTCTACCGCGCACTGGCCGAGGGTCTGCCAATTGATACGTGCGTGACCGAGGGCCGCCGTGCCGTGATGGGCGTGGCTGGCCTGGAGCGGCCCGACTGGGCCACGCCGGTGGTCTACTCGCGCGCGCCAGACAGCCAGCTGTTTGCGGTGCCGCAGGGCGACCTGCCCGCGAAGATTATCACGCTCGGTG
>JACMIM010000601.1 GCA_014381165.1 Roseiflexaceae bacterium | reverse complement strand
GCCGAGACCAAGGCACCGGCACCTGCGCCCGCCCCTGCACCGAAGGTTGCTGGCGAGGTCGTGCCGATGTCGCGCATGCGCAAGGCGATTTCGAACGCTATGACCGCCGCCAAGCCGGGCGTGCCGCATATCTATGTCACCGCCGAGATCGATATGGGCGCGGCCATGGCGCTGCGCACGCAGATCGCCGAAAGTGGCGCGGGCAAAATCTCCGTGAACGATATGGTCGTCAAGGCCTCGGCTAAGGCGCTGACCAAGTTCCCGGCGATCAACAGCAGCTTCGCGCAGACAGCCGACGGCCAACCGGGCATTGTCACTCACGCGCCGATCAATGTCAGTGTGGCGGTCGCAACCGACAACGGCCTGATGGCAGTAGTGGTACGCGACACCGACAAAAAGAGCATTGGCACGGTTGGCAGCGAGGTGCGCGAGATGGCCGGGCGCGCCCGCGATGGCAAGACCAAACAGAACGACCTGGAGGGCGCAACCTTTCAGACCTCGAACCTGGGCATGTTCGATGTGGTCGAGTTCGTCTCGATCATCACGGTGCCGCAGGCCGCCTCGCTGGCAGTCGGCGCGGTGCGCGAAATCCCAGTGGTGCGCGGCGGCGAAATCAAAATCGGCCAGATCATGAACGTCACGCTTTCGGTCGATCACCGCGTGGCCGATGGCGCGATCGCAGCCCAATTTCTCCAGGAGCTGCGCCGCCTGCTGGAAGCACCGATGAGCTTGCTGGTGTAGCGTAGGCGGGTTGAAACCCGCTACTGCTATGCAAAACGCGCTGAAGCGCGTTAAACGCGATTGAACGCGCTTCAGCGCGTTTTGGCATATCAGACGCCGGATTCATCCGGTGGCCGTGGTGGCGGCGCAACACAAAGGGCGCAGCGGGGTATCAAACCGCTGTGCCCTTTGCGTTGTCCAGGGTCACAACCAAAGTTCTATCCTGATCTATGACTTTCGAAACAGGCCAGGTGCGCTGCACGGCTGTATGCTTTTTGTAGCCAAGGAGGATTCGTTACACCGAGAAAAGGGAACTCGCCGGAAGCTACTCGTACTCGCCCTGGCGCTACTGCTGACAGCGGCAGCGCCACAACACAGCGCATTCGCCGCACGGGCGGATAATGCCGAGATCGACCGCTATGTGGCGCAACAGGTGCGCGACGCCCGCCTGCCCGGCCTGTCGTTTGCGATTGTCCGCGATGGTGCGCTTGTCCACAGTGGCAGCTATGGCAGCGCCGCTGATGGCCAGCCGCTGACCGCGCAAACGCCGTTCGGCATCGGCTCGATGACCAAATCATTCACGGCCCTGGCGGCTATGCAGCTAGCCGAGGCGGGAGAGATCGAGCTTGACGCGCCGGTGCAACGCTACCTGCCCTGGTTTCGTGTGGCCGACCCAGCAGCCTCGGCCCAGATCACAGTGCGGCATCTGCTCAACCAAACCAGCGGCCTGTCCCAGCATGATGGCTTCTGGGATGCCGCCGCCAGTGGCGATCCGCTGGAGCAGCGCGTGCGGGCGCTGGCCGATGTACGCTTGGGCAGCGCGCCTGGCAGCGAGTTCGCCTACAGCAACAGTAACTTCGACGTATTAGGCATGGTGATTCAACAGGTCAGCGGACAGCAGTATGCGGCCTATGTCGCCGAGCATATTCTTCAGCCGCTGGAAATGGCCAACAGTTCGTTCGCGCCAGCCGTGCGCGCGCCAGGGCATCAGGATTGGTACGGGCTGGCATTGCCCGCACGGCCGGGTGTGGGCCAGGCGATGTTGCCGGCTGGCGGTTTGTACAGCAGCGCCGAGGACATGGGCCGGTATCTGATCGACCAGCTCGCGGCTGGGCGTGCTGGCAATGGCCTGCTTTCACCAGCAGGCTATGCCGAACTGCACCGCGCATCGGGCGTGGGTGGCTCGCGCTACGCCATGGGCTGGGTGGCGCGCACGAATCAGAACCCGCCGATGGTCGAGCACGGCGGCGCATCGCCCGCATATCATTCGCAGATGCTGTTCGCCCCCCAGCAAGGCCTGGGCGTGGTGGTGTTAAGCAACATCAATACTGTTCCCTTTGGCAGCATCCCAGCCGAGCGGATCGCCGAGGGCACCCTGGCGCTGCTGGTCGGCGGCACGCCCCAGGCAGCAGGCTTCGCCGGAGCCTCCACGCCGCTGTTGTTCAAATGGGGCCTGC
>JACMIM010000600.1 GCA_014381165.1 Roseiflexaceae bacterium | reverse complement strand
TCACTTCGCTGGGGTGACAACGGTGTGTGATGACCAACGCGTCGCATGCTTTCCGAACGCACGTCATCTGATCGCACAGGGCGATTGGGATCGGAGGCAGGCGCAACCGAACGAGGCACTCACGCGCGCGATGGGGACAATCGAGCAACTCGGGCTGCTAGAGGTGATCCACGACGAGCGCGAGATCGTGCCTGGTATCACCATGATTCCCGCCCCTGGTGAGACTCCGGGCCATTCGATCGTTCGGGTTCGCTCTGCGGGCCAGAGTTTCTACTATCTCGGCGACCTCTTCCATTATGCCTGTGAGGTGGAGCACCCTGACTGGATGGATCCTGATCGTGATCCCGAGACGATGCGGCGATCACGAGATCGGCTGATGGCCGAAGCGGCCGCCAGCCATGCGCTCCTCGTGTTTACGCATGCTCCCTTTCCCGGATGGGGGCGGATCGTTCCGACCGCAACGGGCTATCGATGGGAGTGGGCATAGGCGAGAGTGTGTGCATTCGTGTATGGATAAGAGTGACGGGCTATATCGCATCATAATGCTTTAAACCAGACATATGCGCCCAACACGGCGTTGCAGTTGACCGCTTCGCGCGCGAGATCGGGCCTTTTTTGAAGTCGTCTTGTGCCGCGCGCTCGCGGCAACTGAACGCCAAACCGTTGGGCAGCAGCCATCGAACAGGCAACCAACGATGACCGAAGAGAATCGCTTCTGACATCAGCAGGGCGCCAGAAGCAGCAAGTGCAACTAGGAAGTATTGCATGACCGATGCACCTCGTATTCTCATCATTGCACAAAAAGACTTGAACCCGACTCAGCGTGCCGAGATAGTTGAGCTTTGCTCACGTGCCTATAGCGAGGATTTCTCCTCAATTGTTCAACTTCCCGATGATCAACCCGTCCATAGTCTCGCCTATCTGAACGGCAAGCTCGTCAGTCATGCGCTCTGGTTTACCCGCCTACTCAACTATAATGGCATTCCTTTACAAGATGCCGCTGGCGAACCCTCGCTCAGCGGGCTGCGGTTAGCTGGGTGCTCCGGCGAGTGCCGCGAAGGACGACCGGCGGGTGCGTGCACGGGGCGTCTCGGCCAGCCAGTTGGCCACGCGCATGAAGTTGATGGCTGCCGCCAGGAGCAAATGCATGAGCCGCGTTTTCACCGCCCCAATATACCGCGAACGCCGGAGATCGCCGGTGTTGACGCCTTGGGAGATGGTTCCTTCGATCCCCGCGCGCCGCGCATACTGCGCCTTGAACCGATCGGTCTGCTGCCGTTCGCGGGCGGCTTGGAGCGCGTCATAATGGTCACGTTCCCGCACCAACAAGGCGCGCGGCGCCGTTGCCGATTGCGTACAATCTGTGCGCCGCGCACATGCCGCGCAGATTGGTTTACTGAAGGTGATCTGGGTCGTCGCCTGCCCATGTCGATCCCTCCGTTCCATCCAGATCACACTCCGCTGCCCTTGCGGACAGGTCGCCTGCTTCGCGTCCCAATCAAGTACAAACTGGGCGGCACCGAAGCCGTTTGCGGCTTTCGTTTGCCAACTGTGGTCATCGGCAACCGGGCCAAGCAGGTCAATCTGATGATCGGCGCGACTCGTCAGCAGGTGGTCGGCAGACATATAGCCCGAATCGACAATGTGCTCACCCGGCGTGACCTGCCGCGCGTCCAGCTGATCCTGAATCGTCGGCAAGGCGCTCACGTCAGAGGTGGTGGCCGGCGTCGTGGTGACATCGGTAATCAGGTTGGGCGTGTCATCGTCACAGGTTTCGGTCAGATGAACTTTGTAGCCGGTCCATTCCGTGTTGCGTTTCTTGCCATAGCGTGCATCGGGGTCATAGGGCGAACTGATGAGCAGCCGGGCGGGCGGCAAATCCTCAGCCGTGCGCCAACGAATGGGTTGGTCGGCGGTGGTGGCGTAGAACTGCTGGATCCAGACCTGGCGCAAGAGTTGAACTGCTGGCACCTCGCGCACCCAGGTCGGTGCGGTCGGCGCGGACACGGCCAGGAGCAGTTGGTGGCCATCGGCACCGATTTGCTCGGCCAGCGCATAGCGGGCGGGCTTCTCAGCGGGCAAGCGATATTCCTCAAACCGGCGGGTGTAGCGGTCGAACCACACGGTGGGCACCCAGGAGTGCAGCCAATCGGGAACCGCAGTCGCCAGCGTATTGAGGGCATGGCGCAGGGTTTCGCCGACGCACTCCAAGCGGTTGAGCACATGGATCGCGGCCAAGACATGGGTCGAATCGGTGCGCTGGCGGCCTTTGGCCTTGATCAGTCCCTGGGCGCGAAAGCGCGTGAGCATGGTCTCGAAGAGCAGCAATTCGGCGTTGCCGGCAATGAGTCGAGTACGGAACTCGCTCAGCACCGAGGAATCAAAGCCGTGGTCGGTTAACTCCAGCGCCAGCGCGTATTTCCAGTCGATCCGCGCGCGAACCGCATCGGCGGCTTGGGCATCGGACAACCCTTCGGCGAATTGCATAATCGTGATGAGCGCCAGATGGGCGGGGGCTTCGGCGGGTTGCCCGGTCGTGGGGAACAGCGCGGCAAAGTCGGGGTTGGTGGCGATCGGGCCGAGCGTATCCGACATCTGCATGTACGGATTGCCTTTGGGAAAAGCGGCGCGGGCCACCTGGATCGTCAGCTCAGGAATGGCGTAGCCGAGCGGGGCATGGAGTGACATCGCCGTTGCCTTATATCAATCCGACACGACCCATTGTCGCGTCGCGCACCGGAATCATACGACAAAACCGTGAGTGTTGAAAGCTGGTTCGCGTCGTAGCGCGGCTCCTATCAGGAGTTCGCCAGCGGCATCTTTACCAGTGATCAATTGCCGGCCGACAGCAGCGCGCTGTTGCAGACCTATGGCGAATGGTATCAACCCGAGCGGAATGGCGATCGTGGGCGCTTTCCGGCCCGGCGTCGCAAGCCCTGTCCTGATCTGCTGTATGCTCAAGTGGTGAAGCGGCGGGTGAAAGGACAGGT
>JACMIM010000007.1 GCA_014381165.1 Roseiflexaceae bacterium | reverse complement strand
CTTGCGTGTCCTGTTTTTTTTTTTTTTTTGTGGGTGATTGGGTTTTTGTTTGTTTGCTTTTTTTTTTTTTATTTTTTATTTTTGTAAATCCAAAATCGGCAACCTGCAATTTATAATTATGACAAACACAGCTCCACAAAACGAAGATTTTATTCTTGTCGGCGAGATCGTCGCAGCCTTTGGTATCAAGGGTCAGGTCAAGGTCAAATCGTATACCGACAATCTCGCCCATCTCCAGCGCAAAATCAAGACGCTGTATGTCGGCGCAAAGCGCAAGCCCTATGTTATCAAAGAGCTGTTCGAACACAAGCCTGGCCTGCTGGTGCTTCAGCTCGAAGGCGTGGCAACCCGTACCGCTGCAGAGGATCTGCGCGGCAGCGAGCTGACGATTCTGGAAAGCCAAGCTGCACCACTCGGCGAAGGTGAGTATTTCATTCATCAGCTCTACCGGCTGAATGTGCTGCTGGAAAGTGGCGAACAGCTTGGCAAGGTGCGCGAGGTGCTGCAAACTGGTGCCAACGATGTTCTGGTCGTCGCGCGGGAGGGCAAGCCCGACGCGCTCATTCCGATGATCAACGATGTCATCGTCAATCTTGATCTGCCGCACAATCAGGTCGTCATTCGCCCACTCGACGGTCTGTTTGACGAGTAGGCAGCCCTGCCCCACTTGCTATAGCAAAAGCAGTCGTCTTGATCCCCTCACCCCCTGCCCCTCTCCTAGTGGCAGAGGGCTAGGGTGAGGGTGCAGGAGCGGATCAATATTTCTGCACCTCGCTATAACTAACCACCAAGGCTTGCGCACTCGCATCCCCGCGTGCTACAATCACCTTCACTCTAGGCAGCCTTTTCTGCCACACGCATAGCCAAATCACGTTTTCGCCTGCTGCCAATGTGGGCAAAGCAACGAGAAATCCCATGCCACAGGAAACTGCTGTCCCACCATCCATCCCGCGCTTTCCGGGCATTGACGCTGCCGCAACACCGCTGATCGGCCTTGGGCTTGGGCTGACCGGCCTGCTGTGGGGAGTGAAGCCGCGCCTAGCCGCCTACCCACTGGTGATTACCGCGCTGGCAGCCTTGATCTTCCGCGACCCGCCGCGACGCACTCCGCTTGAGCACCTCAGCCTGTTCTCGCCTGCGGATGGCACAGTCGTGGCGGTCGAGGAGCTGTATGAGCATCGCTACCTGCACACCGATGCCGTGCGCCTGACTATTACAACCCGCCCGTTTGATGTGCCGGTACAGCGCAGCCCCGTGGCAGGAACCGTGCGCTACCTCGCATCGGTTGAAGGCGAGGTTCGCCCACTGTGGCAGGCCGGCGATGTCGAGCGCAATAGCCACCTCTACCTTGGCATCGAGGCCGACTGGGGGCCACTGCTGCTCACGCTGTACAGCGGTTCGCTTTCTCCACGTATTGTCTGCCACGTTGCCGAGGGCGACACAGTGGCGGCGGGCAGCCGCTTGGCAACACTCCGCTTTGGCGCGCGCGTCGATCTGATCATTCCCGCCGATGTCGTCGCGGTGCTCCCGAACGTGGGCACGATGCTGCGTGCGGGCACCTCAAGAATTGGTCGGCTAGCAGAATAAGCCGCCAGCTAGCAGCTGTTCGTCCAGCGGCCACACTAGCCCATACGCACGCCTGCTGGGGGGTACGCTCGTACCTTCGTGCTATAATGCATACCTGTCACGAATGAATGTGGAGGCCTGTAGCACGGCGAACAAGGCACGCTCAGCGCTGAGAGCTGAAAGGGATGTTTATGAGCAAGGGATTGGAAGGGGTTGTCGCAGCGACGACCGCCATCAGCTGTATTGACGGCCAGAATGGGCGGCTGTTCTACCGCGGTATCGAGATCAACGAACTCGCCGAGCGATCAAGCTTCGAGGAAACGACTGCGCTGTTATGGTACGGTCGGCTGCCGACAGCGCATCAACTCGAGAGCTTCGTTCACAAATTTCAGGCTAACCGACAGATTCCAAATGAAGTGCTGGCACTGATGATGGCGATGCCAAAGCAGACCAGTGCCATGGAAGTACTGCGCACTGCGGTTTCGGCGCTTTCGGCCTACGACCCACTGGAGGAGGACAACTCGCTGGAAGCGAATGTCCAGAAGTCAATCCGCCTGACCGCATCGATGCCAACGATCGTCGCCGCCTGGGATCGTATTCGCAATGGCCTGTGGCCGGTGCCGCCAAGCACCGAACTGAGCCACGCGGCGAATTTCCTGTACATGTTGAGCGGCAAGGAGCCGGACGCGAAGGCCGCGCAAGTGTTGGACACCTGCTTGATCTTGCACGCCGACCACGGGCTGAACGCCTCAACGTTCGCGGCACGCATCACTGCCTCGACGCTTTCCGACCTGCACTCGGCAATCGTTTCAGCGATCGGCACGCTCAAAGGGCCGCTGCACGGCGGCGCGAACGAGCAGGTGATGCGCATGCTGCTTGAGGTGGGCGACCCCGACCGGGCTGACCAGTGGACGCGCGGCGCACTGGCGGCCAAAAAGAAAATTATGGGCTTTGGTCACCGCGTCTACAAGGCCGACGACCCGCGCGCCCTATGGCTACAGCGTCTGGCGAAAGAGCTTGCGGCTTCGTCCGGCAAGAGCACCTGGTACGAGATCTCTGAGCGTGTGCGTGCGCTTGTGCAGGAAGCCAAGCCGCTGCCGGTCAATGTCGACTTCTACTCGGCCTCGGTCTACTACACCTTGGGTATTCCGATCGACCTGTTCACGCCAATCTTTGCGATCAGCCGCACCTGCGGTTGGACCGCGCACGTCTACGAGCAGTATAGTGACAACCGGCTGATTCGCCCCGAGTCGGAGTACGTCGGCCCGATGGATGTGGCATACACGCCCGTTGGCGAGCGGACATAATCCCTGGGTAGGGGCGGGTTTGAAACCCACCCTTACCTCCACACCCCGCCCCTACCCAGGGATTATGTCGCCCAGCTTGCGCAGCCAATTGCCGCCCATGATGCCTGCGATGTCGGTCTCGCTATAGCCGTGGGTGGCCAGTGCATCCGCCAGGCGGTGGAGATCGGCGATTGTGTCGAACTCGCGCGGAATCGCCTCGGTGCCGAATCCGCCGTCGAAGTCGCTGCCAATACCGCAGTGGCGTGCGCTGCCTGCTAGCTGGCAAATGTGATCGATATGGCGCACGACCGCGTCCAATCCCACCGCCTGCTTGCCCTCCTGTGGCGTCCAACCGTCGACCAGAAACTTGTTGTACAGCACCGCGCCGACCACAGCATCACGCTCGATTAGCGCGCGCAGCATGCGGTCGGAAAGCTGCCGATCGAGCCGGAAGGCCGCGAACAAGGCCCGACAGTTCGAGTGTGAGGCGATCACTGATCCCTCGAACAGATCGAGCGCCTGCCAAAAGCTTTCCTCAGCCATATGGCTCACGTCCAGCGCAACCTGCGCACGCGACATCTCGCGCATGAGCGCGCGGCCATCACTGCTCAACGGGCCAGGTGCGCCGGTGCCGCCGCAATAGCGCGTGCGCTTCCAGGCTGGCCCAACGATCCGCACACCCCAGTCGCGCCACTCGTGAACCTGCTCAGGGTGCAGAATCGGATCGGCCCCCTCCATCAACATCACCAGGCCCTGCACCTGCTGGCCAGCAGCGCGGTCGTCCAGCAGCTGCGCCAGATCGCGCTGGCATTTGATCAGACGCACCGGCGCACGCGCGACCAGCGCCTGGTAGTAGTGCAGCTGATCGAGTGCTTGCTGATGCGCCTGCTCAGGCGTGCTGTAAACAATCGGCGAGATATTCGAGCCAGATTCGGGCGCGACAAACAACGTGCCAAACACCAGCGCTACATCGCCAGCCAGCGCCTCGGCCAGGCCAACTGTCGCGATATCATCGGCGCGCGGGTTTTCGCGGCGGCGAATCTCGGCTACCGGCGAATCGTAGTTGCGGCCTAGCGAAAGGGCGTTGCTGGCGATATCAAGATGTGCGTCAATAATCATTGCAGATGACCAGGTGAATGACTAGGCGGTGTATGGCGCGAACAGGTGGGCAAATAGCCGCTCGAACTGTGGTGATTCGCCATCGATCTGCTCATACAGTTCAATCACAAGCGCGGCTTGGTCGCGGCGCTGCCAGAGCGCCTGAGCAAACGTATCATTACCAATCACGCCCTCACTCTTCAGAAAGCTGTAGAATTGCTTGAGCGAGGTACACATTTCGCGTGCATTGCGCGGGCTGCTGTTGAGCACCTTGCGCGGGTAGAAGAAAAACAGGCACTCGTCGAGCGTTGCGTAATCGCCCTGGTCGATCGCCCGGCCATAGAAGCGACTAAGGAAATCGGCGTACAACCAGAGGTCGCTGGCACGAGCGCTGACTGTCGCCTTGCTGCGGCCTGCATCGATCTGGCTGGCAACAAATTGCTCGATCAGGTTATTGCTACGCTCGAGAGCCGCCTCGAACCCATCGGCGGTGTGATTGGCATCGTTGCCACTGAACAGCTCATCGTCGTCGACCCAGTCATCTTCGTCGCTGCCGAGTGGGTCGGGGGCATCGTCCCAGCCTTGGTTGGACAGCAAATCGAGTTCAGCGCCTGGGCGATGTTCGCCCTCGTCGTCGTGGTGGCCGTTGCCATTACCGGTTGCATCGTAGTGCTCAAACATGGAAGGTTCGAGCGGCACCCAGAGCGAAGGCTCGGTGCGTAGCAATTCGGGAAGGCGCGGCGCGAGAATCTGCTGCACGTCCTCGATGCTACGGGCATTATCAAGCCGGCGCTGCTCCTCTGGCGTGAGCGATTCCATCAAGCGGCGTGTGGCCTCGGCCACCTCCGGATTACGGTCGATGAATACCTGGATGTCGTCGATATCGACGATGTCGTCCAGCTCCTCGTCGTAGCCGTCATCGACCATGCCAAACATGTCGGCCTCGTCGTCGATCAGCAGCGCGTCGTCTTCATCTTCATAGTCGCCATTGGCGATATGCTCTTCGATTGTCGCGGTGTGATCTTCCAGGGCATCGACTGCGCCGGGGTAGAGCGTGGTCGACGTGCCTTGCTCGAAATCGAACATGGTATGGGAAGTCGAGACGCGCGGAGCCATGCCATCCCATAGTTCGCGCTCCACAGCGCTGCGACGGCTGGCGCGCATCTGCTCCTGAAGCGTGGAGATTTGCCCAAACAGCTGCTCCTCGAAAGCTTGCGTGTCGGCATCCGGGGATTCCTCGCCCAGCATGATGTCCAGTGGGCTGCGAAAGCGGCTATCGGCGATCATCTCGCTGTGGATGATGCGCATACGCCGATCATTATCAACCAATTGCTGCCAGGGTCGCCCAGGGTAACTTGTGCGCCAGGGCGCGCGCGCGTAGACCGGCAGCACGCTCATCTCGACCATCAGCGGCCCGCGCTGGCCTTTTGAAACCAGCTCCATCAGGCTATCAAGCAGCGCGCGCTCGTGCGGGGCGACCTCGGCGGCGCGGAATGCAGCGGCGGATTCGCGCGATACCTCCAGCGTCAGCGGCTCGTGCGTCCGAATAGTCACCAACACACTATCGCCAGCGCGAAAGCTATTGCGTGCGAACCAACCATCGAGCTTAAGCGCAGGCTCAGATAGCTGCCCGAACGGCCCACTGCCGTGATCGATTGCGGCCTCGCGAGCGGGTACCAGGCTACCCGAAGCATCGACCACCCGTGTTTCAACTGGGCGCAATGGGACAAATGGCCGCAGACTCGACCAAATGATAACTTCAGCCGCTATTTCAGCTTGCGCAGGAATGATGCGGAAGCGTAGGCCGGTGAGTGCCGCGTGCAGCGGCATCAGCTCGCCACTGCCAAGATAGACCCAACCTAAGCGCGGGGCTTGAAAGCGCAGTTGATTGCGGATCGAACCATACGGATTTTTCGCACTGCTCGGACGGAGCGCGAGCACACGGTCGAACACCTCGCGCTCCGGCACGATAGCTGCAAACTCGCCCGCGAGTTCCCGAAGGATACCGGCGATCGTCGGTTCTTTGTGTGCCACTATCCGCTCCTTCCTATGTCAACCTACCCAATAGAGATCAGAAGTTATTGATTTAGGACTTACGCAGTTGCCCAACAGGTTTCATTTCGCCTGCGGCGGGCAAGAAAATAAGCAATAATTGTTTTGGTTTTTAGTGCAAGGCACAAAAACCGAAACAAAAAGATAGATTTTCCGTGCTGCCGCAGGCTGAAGCCGCCAACTGCGTAAGTCCTATGATTACATGTTTCGAGCAACAGGTGCGCTCGCTTCACGAAACGCAGTAAGGGTAGCACTTGGCAGGGCAGGCTGTCAAGGCACGGGATCATGCCCACCCTGAGCAAAGGGGTGGCAACGACACAGCCGCTTGACGCCCAGCCAGGTGCCTTTACCAGGGCCATATTTGCTGATTGCCTCGTAGGTATAGGCCGAGCACGATGGGGTGTAGATGCAACTCGGCGGCAGCGAGGGCGAAATAAACTTCTGATAGAAGCTGATGAGTTTGAGAGAAAACCAACGCATAATCGTTCTAAGTTAGCGGCCTTTATGCCGGAATATTTCCCAGACCAGGTGCGAAAGCTCCGGCACGATCAGCTTTTCCATGCCCAAGCGTACCGCATTCGACGATCCTGGCAGGCAGAAAATCAGTGTATCGCCGATTGTTCCGGCGGTGGCCCGCGAGAGCATAGCAGCCGGCCCAATTTCCTGGTACGAAAGCATGCGAAAAATCTCGCCAAAGCCGGGCAAGCGCTTTTGTAACAGGCCATCCACAGCCTCAAAGGTTGTATCGCGCGCGGCGATACCCGTGCCACCAGATGTAATGATCGTCTGGCAGCCGCTTGCAGCTAGCTCGGCTATCAACCCAACAATCTGCGCTGGTTCGTCCTTGATAACCTGGGAGCGCAGCACGGTGTGGCCGTGAGCCGCCAGCAGCTCGCGGATGAGCGCGCCGCTGGTATCGTTCGCCTCAGTACGGGTGTCGCTGATCGTGATCACACCGCAGCGAATGTTCGCTTGTGCCTCGCTCGCCAGCTGCTCGTGTTCCAGGTGCGACATCACTAACTCCCCACTGATTAGCTCACAAGCATGGTACCACATTTCCTAAAAGATCACGTTTACCACCAAGACACCAAGATTTCAGAAATCTTGGTGTCTTGGTGGTTAGTTTTGTTTGAACCAACGCTATATAGCATCCCTGCCGGAGTCGTAAAAAGGGGAGGTAGTTTTTTCGGGGGCTGCGCCCCAAACCCCCGCTTTGCGCTCACGCGCATG
>JACMIM010000072.1 GCA_014381165.1 Roseiflexaceae bacterium | reverse complement strand
TCGGCGCGACAATCAGGACGGTAAATCCATCAGTGCCGTAGCGGGCTTGGAGCTGGGTGCTGCTGCGGTAGGCTTCGTAGGCGCGGACTTTCTCGGCCCACGAGTCCAGGTTGGTGGTGCCGCGATCGATCTCGACAAAGTAGCGCCGCCCGCCCATCGTCCAGGTTCCATCGGGGAGCACTGGCAGATCGGCTTCTTTCAGCCTGCCATCTTTCCCAACCCATGTGGCCGCTACCCGGTCATAGCTTGGCCCGGTTCCCGCACGATCGCGACTGGCGAGCAGGTGATCGCCGCGCCAGTCGACGAGCTGCTGCCCGGCAAACTCCAGGGCGCAGCGCAGCGCCGCATAGAAGGTGCCGATCGCCACACTGTGCTCAAAGTTCTTAATCGAGCGCTTGCGCGGGTCTTCGTACCATAGCTCGTCCAATTCATACCCACGTCGCGCGCAGAGCAGCCCGGCGCCGTCCTCGGCCAGCACGTAGGCGTCGGAGAGCCGGGCATAGATCACGCTGGCGCGCTCAGCCGTGCGAATGAGTCGGTAAACCAACGGAGCCTCGCCCGCGCGCAACGACACCAGCCGGCTGTAGATATCCGGAGCCGGGAAAAAGGTGATCGCCGGGTCGATCTTGCGCTGTTCGAGGTAGACCTTATAGCGATCGCGCCAGGTTGGCCAGTGCAGCCATTCGATCGCCGGCACGGTGAGGTAGCGCCCCTCCGAGAGCGAGCGAAACACATCGAGATCGCGCTCCTGGAGGCGGATGGTCCGGCCGACACCACGTGGCTGTCGGCGCTTGGCTGGCGGTAGTTGTTCGTCGATGGTCATGGAATCCTTCAGCAGTCAACGGTTGCCCAAATACGACGAGTATACGTGAGCAGTATTACCAGAGTGCGAACGTGATCGCATTGCGTAAAGCAAAATAGATTGAAACACCACGAACCGATCGGACGCAGCCACCACCTGGTGGTGGCACACAAAGCAATCAACGTCTGCAACTGACGAGCATGGCTACTGAGGAAGCATGCCACGCATGCATACATACACGGCAACGCCGGTACGGGAACGCGCGCATCCGTGGGGTAGAACGGTGCGACGGCATACGGACGCTGGGCGATTGGATCACAGGGAAGTCAGTTATGGAGACGTTACGCGGCTTGGCGCGATGACAGCGATCGCCGCGCAGGCAGACGTACCGCGTCAGCGCGGGCGGCGCTTCGGGATGCCGTTCGGCCGGCCTCCGTGCTGCCCACTGCGCATCCAGCGTGGCAGCAGATCGCGATAGCGCTCGGTGGCGGTCTGGCGTGGACGGAGTGGCCGAGGCGGTCGTTGTCGCCGCCCATCGGTCACAGGAGCGGTCACCGGAGCCGCCTCGACCGCCCCGCCGTCAGACCGCCACCGAGCGCTATCGCGAACTGCTGCCGCGCTGGATGCGCGAAGGGCGGCAAGGAAGCCGGCCGAACGGTACCGCGAAGCGCCGCCCACGCTAACGTGGTACGTCTGCCTGCGCAGCGATCGTCATTGTCGCGCCAAGCCGCGTAACGTCCCCATAGCTGACTTCCCTGTGATCCAATCGCCCAGCGCCCGTATGCGGTCGCACCCTCCTACCCCACGGATGCGCGCGTTTCCGTACCGGCGTTGCCGTGTATGTATGCATGCGTGGCATGCTTCCTCAGTAGCCATGCTCGTCAGTTGCAGACGTTGATTGCTTTGTGTGCCC
>JACMIM010000599.1 GCA_014381165.1 Roseiflexaceae bacterium | reverse complement strand
TGTGGCGCAGCTCCAGAAGCGCGCCCTGGACGCGGCTGCCCGCGCACCCAGTGAGGCCGCCCGCCTGCTGTACAGCGCCGCCGACCGTTTGGACGAACTGGGCGCACAAGCCCTGGCTCAGGCCAGCCGCGAACAGGCCGCAGCGCTGCCCAACGGCGCATCCAGCGAGCTTGGCCTGAAAGAACTTAGCTACGCCACCCGGCGGCTCGGGGCGTAATGCGTCACACAAGAACAGAATCGATCTTCAGCCCGCTGAAGCGGGCTTCGCATAGCTAACCGTGGGCTTCTAGCCCACGGATTCCAGCCCACCGATGAAGGACACGCACAATGACCACAACTATAGATCGCCCTGGCCGCTACGGCCCGTATGGCGGCAGCTTCATCCCCGAAACGCTTGCGCCAGCGGTTGCCGCGCTGGATGACGCCTATCGCGCCGCTCAGGGCGATCAGGCCTTCTGGGATGAACTGAACGCACTGCACCAAAGCTTCAGTGGCAGGCCGACGCCACTGACCCACGCCCGGCGCATGAGCGATCAGCTCGGCGGCGCACAAATCTACCTGAAGCGCGAGGATCTGGCCCACACTGGCGCGCACAAGATCAACAATGCGCTCGGCCAGGGACTGCTGGCCAGGCGCATGGGCAAGACCCGTATCATCGCCGAAACCGGCGCGGGCCAGCACGGCGTAGCTACCGCCGCAGTCTGCGCCATGCTCGGCATGCAGTGCATCGTCTACATGGGCACCGAGGATATGGAGCGCCAAAAGCCAAATGTGTTCCGCATGCGCCTGATGGGCGCGGAGGTGCGTGGCGTTTCCACCGGCAGCCGCACGCTCAAAGATGCCGTCAACGAGGCCATGCGCGACTGGGTTTCGAACCCGGAATCGTACTACTTGCTCGGTTCGGCACTGGGGCCGCACCCCTACCCAGCCATGGTGCGCGATTTCCAAAGCGTGATTGGCCGCGAGTCGCGTGCGCAGATGCTGGAAACGGTCGGGCGGCTGCCCGATGTGGTGGTCGCCTGTGTGGGCGGCGGCTCGAATGCGATTGGCATGTTCCACGGCTTTCTGGCCGACGAACAGGTCGATCTACGCGGCGTCGAGGCGGGCGGGCGCAGCGCAGCGCTTGGCGAGCATGCGGCGCGCTTCAGCGGCGGGCGGCCCGGCGTGTTCCAGGGCACGCGCACGTATGTGCTTCAGGACGAAGACGGCCAGATCGCGCTGACCCACAGTATCTCGGCGGGCCTGGACTATGCCGCAGTTGGCCCCGAACACGCCAAGCTGCACGATGACGAGCGGGCCTTCTACACCTCGGCCAGCGACGAGCAGGCCCTGGCCGCATTCCAGGCGCTCTCGCAACTGGAGGGCATTCTGCCGGCGCTGGAAAGCGCGCACGCGATCGCCGAGGCCATGCGCCTTGCGCCGACCATGCGTCGCGACCAGATCATCCTAGTGAACCTATCCGGGCGCGGCGACAAGGACATCTTCACGATCGCCGGTGTCCTTGGGGTGGATGTGTGAGCGGCGGGGGCGTGAAAGACAGGGAAAGCGGTACGCCGATCAGCACACCTATACTCCTCTTCACACCACGGTTGCTCCTTCGCGAGTGGGCTGCCGATGATTGGCCGCTGGTGTACGATCTCAGCCGCGAACCACTGGTTACGCGCTTTCAATCGTGGCTACGGCTTGAAGATGCCGCGCGGGCGCAACGCTGGCTGCAAGACGCAATCGAGCATAATAGCCGCACACCCCGCCGCGCCTACAGCATGGCGCTGATCGAACGGGCAAGCGACGCGGCGATCGGTTGGCTTGGCTGGGGATTAGAAGAAGGCCGCGCGCACAGCAATTTCGGCTTTGGCTATGCGCTCGCGCCCAGCGTGTGGGGCCACGGCTATATGACCGAAGCAGTGCGGGCTGCTTTGGCGTACATGTTCAGTTCGCTGGAAGCGCAGCAGGTGAGTGCCGAGTGCGCGGCCAACAATCACGCCTCGGCACGCACGTTAGAAAAAGCAGGCCTACATCTGGTCAGCCGCCAAGAGGAGACCGACCCAGACACAGGCCTGACTGAGGACTATCTTTCCTACGCCATCACACGCGCCGGGTGGCGCACCACTACTAAAAACAGTTCGTCCGAACTACAAAGCAGGCCGGGCCGCTAGACAGGCAGTCGCTTTGTTTCGGCAGCGCTGACCATCTGGTTCGCCCGCACATGATCGCAGAAAAACAACGTGCCCGCCGCGACGCACAGCGGGATGGCCAGCAGGTTGACGAATGGGATCGAGACCAGGCCAAAGGCGACTAGCCCAAAACCAGCGCTGCCAGGCAGGGCGCGGCGCACGTTCGCCAGCTTCTCGCGAAAGCGCAGCCGCCGCCGCTCCTGTGGGCCGTCGAAAAAATCCAGGCAGGCGATCCAGTCGCCCAGCAGTACCCAGCCGACTGCGGCGATAATTTGCCCCGCCACCGGAATGACATTCACCAGCAACAGCAGGCCGCCGATCAGCAGAAACAGCGCCAGCTTCTTCAGCTCAAAAGACAGCGCGCGCCCCAAATCGCGGGCGATGCCGCGCGGCGTGAGCGGCTCGGCGGGCGGCGCGGAGCCAAGTTTGTCGGCCTCGATCCGCTCGGAAAGCTTGCCGTACCAGGGCGAGCCGAGCACCACGCCAAAGCGCACCAGCAGAAACCCCGCGACTATCAGCAGGCCCACCACCAGCACAAGCCGCAGCAGCCCTTCCAATACATCCCCCCAGCCAGTATCCACCACCACATTGTCGATCGCCGCGAAGCCGCCTGCCAGCAGCCCAACGTACAGCACGGCGGCAACAATGATGTTGACAAGAATTGGCACGATCACAAAGCCCCAGAGCTGCGGATTGCGCGCCAGGTAGCCAAGCGCACGAAAGGGATAGGTCGCGCCATTGAACAAATTGACCATGCTTGCTCCTGCGTGTTGTATGGTGCAGACTCCGCACTACGACGCCCGCTTTGGCCTACGAGTTGCACGCCCCGGCCACAGATCGCTGCACCAGGCCACCCCAGCGATAAGTACGGCCTGAAGCGGCAGCCGCAGCCACAGCAGCGCTACGGGAATCAGCGCGAAGCGGCCAGGGTTGAGCGCCATGTGCAGGTTGGCAGGGAACACCGCGAGCAGCAGCGCAACCAGGCCCGCGCCCGCCCAGCGCCGCAAACGCGGAATCAGCAGCATCGCGCCAAGCACGATCTCGGCGTAACCACTTACTGCCACCAGCTCACGCTGCCAGGGCAGATACGGCGGCATGATCGCACGGTAGACGTGCGGCTGCCAGAAATGATTGAATCCGGCCACGATAAACACGAGGCCGGTGATCAGGCGAGTGCGCGGTTTATTCATTGTCTTCATCAGAACTTTCGCTTAAAGCGTCTTTTTCGCCTGCGGCGGGCAGAGAATTGTTTTTTCTTAGCAGTTTTTTGCGCTGTGGCGAAAAAACTGCTAAGAAAAGCGTACATTTTGGTAGCAAGCGAAAGTCCTATTCATGCTATGGCAAAAAGCGTACCGTGTATGTGCGAAGGCCGCAACTATGGCGCGTGATAGGGCGTCTCATGCAGCAGACCACCCACAGTTACCTTTTGATATGCTACGTGTAGCAAGGAAGATGACAATGACCACTACGAATACACCAGCGCTGCGCCATTGCACACGCTGCGATACGGCACTGCCCGCCCAAGCCCAATTTTGCGTCGGCTGCGGCGCGGCGATGCCGGTCAACTCCAGCGCCCAGCCGACTATCTCGCTGCGGGAAGCTCCGCAAGCGCAAGCAGGCACACGTTGCGCGAACTGCGGCAATGCCAACCCTGCGGGCGCAGGCTACTGCGTCAACTGCGGCATCGGCCTGTATGACGCTCCCGTGCCGACAGGATACATTCCACAGCAGCGCATGCCGCTGGCCCCGGCCTATGCCGGTGGGGCGATGATGCAGCAAAACATCTACATGACCGCCGCGCAACCAGCGCCGCTCCCGCTGATTGTACGGGCGCTGTGGTTTCTGTTTGTGGGGCTGTGGCTGGGGCCGCTGTGGATTGTCGCAGGCTGGCTGCTCAACCTGACACTAATCGGCATCCCGGCAGGCGTGTGGATGCTCAACCGCACCGGCCATGTCATGACGCTTAAGCAGACGCCCCCCACTAACAACGTCTCGCTTGGCCGGTCGAGCGCGAGCATGGCGGTGCGAGCAGTTTACTTCGTGCTGATCGGTTGGTGGGCCAGCCTGATCTGGCTGATGTTCGGCTGGCTGTTGGCCGCGTCGGTCATTGGCCTGCCGATCGCGTTTCTGATGTTCGAGCGCACCGGCACCGTGCTGACGCTTGCAGAAGGCTAACAATTGCGGCGTGCGCTAGCGCCTGATCAGGGTTCCCTGGCCTTGAGCCTGGCCGATCAGGGCGCGCTGGAGCAGGCCGGGTGCGCTACCGATCAGCTGGACAGAAAGTGTGGGGTTGGACTCGATCAGCTGCCACATCAGCGCAACCTTACCCCGCATGCCGCCGGTCACGTCGACACCGTGCGAGCCACCAGTCAGCGCCAGCACCGCTTCGATGTTCGCACTGTCGATTACGGGAATACGCTCCGCCGCAGGGTTGGCGCGTGGGTCGGCGGTGTACACGCCCGATTCGCCCACCAGAATGACCCGCGCCGGGCGCAGCTCCGGGTCGGCGGCCAGTGCTACGAGCAGCTGCTCGGTCGCGATGATCGCTGAACCCTGCTGCTGGTCAAATGCCACATCGCCGTGGATCACTGGCAACAGGCCGTGACCCAGCGCTGTACGCAGCCCGCCAGTGTCCCATCGCTCAAGCGCGCCAGCTTGCGCCACCAAGCTAGCCGAGGGCTGGAGCGCTAGCGCTGGCACACCCGCCGCCAGCAGTGCATCGACAACGATCCGGTTCAAGCGCAGCGCCGCCGCCGATGTCAGCGCGTAGCCCATCCAGTCGCCACCGGGTGCAATGCCGGTATGAACCCCGTAGCGCTTGGCGTAGACGTGGCCATACGAGCCGCTGCCGTGACCCAGCACCAGCGGCCCCGCGCCCGCATCCAGCGCTGCACGCAACTCCTGGGCAAGCTGCTGG
>JACMIM010000598.1 GCA_014381165.1 Roseiflexaceae bacterium | reverse complement strand
TGGACACCATGTTCGCCATCCTCCAGGCCAATAATGACTGAATTAGCGTCGCTTATGGATTTCATCTCGCGTCAGTGGGGTGTAGTCCTTGGCTTGATATTGTACCTTGGTCAATATAGGTAGGACTTACGCAGTTGGCGGTTCCTGCCTGCGGCAGTACGGAAGCTCTATCTTTTTTGTTTCGGTTTTTGCGCAAAGCGCCAAAAACCGAAACAATGATTCGTTAGTTCCTTGCCCGCCGCAGGCGAAATGAAAGCGCTTGGGCAACTGCGTAACTCCTAATAGGTTTGAAATTTAATCACACTCATACTGTGGCCGCCTCTCCAAAAGCTGGAAATATCCCACCTCGATCGTATCGATAGCCTAACGTCATGATTGAAGTATCGCAACGTTTGTGGATGTCAGCTATGTCATTGCCAATGGCGGCCCAACTAATTCCATGCCGTGCGCGCGCCACAATGCTGGATCTTGGGGCGGCATGCTATTCGCCTTTGTCACTTCGCGAAAAAAGGCTTCCATCTGGCCTGCGGGCGTAAAGCTGATCAATATCCTGCCGCGGGTCTCGCCGATATGTGCCCATACGTGCGGCACGTTGCGTGGTGCCAGCAGCGAATCACCCGCTTGTAGGCGCATGCGCTCGGCCCCGACCTCGATCATAAATTCGCCCTCAAGCACATAGAACCATTCATCCTGGGCATAATGCAGATGTCGTGCAGGGCCGCCCTTGGCATGAAACGTGTTCTCGAGAACAAACAGGCCATCACCCTGTTGTGGCACAACCTTGAAGTCGATCCTGCTGATGCCAAGCCCGCGCTGCTCGCCGAATTGGTCGTGGCCGGCCGCAACTAAACCTGCCGCAGGGCTGCTTGCCAAACTATGTAGCGATTCACTCATAGCAAGCTCCTTATTTGTTTCCAATGGCCTTGAAAAATGTGTAACAGAATACGCCGTCCGGCTCGGTTGTGCGGTATAGATCGTAAATTCCCTGATCGAAACCAGACTGTTCGGCGATACCTGAGGCAATCGCGGGCGCTCGAACCCCCTCGATCATCGCCGTGAAGGTTCGCTTTGTGAAGCCCTCGACGAGTTCCGGTTTGCTTGCATCAACATACACCATGCGCGGAGAGACGCGGATCGCGCGATAGCCCGCTGCGCTCAATAGCGGGTACAGTTCTCGTCCTACCATTGCATTGCCGCCAGCGCGCCGTTGCAATTCAACCTGACAGCGGATCGCGTGGTGTGCCGCTTCGCTATCGGGATGAAAATAGGTCGAACCATGATCGCCTTCGATAACGGTGATCGTCCCGCCGTGCCGCAGATACGTTTTCAGTATACGCAGCGCCTCGACTGGGCGTGCGAGATGTTCGAGCACAAAGCAGACGAAGATGTGATCGAATGAGTTTGGCCGGTAGGGCAGGTTGAAAATATCCGCCTGTTCACAGCGAACATTGCGCAAACCAGCCGTGGCGATGCTTCTTTCAGCTTCGGCGATGGAGGTTTCAGATATATCGACAGCGGTAATCAAGGCGTCTGGGCTATTCGCAGCCAGGGTGATTGTCTGTGCGCCGACGCCGCAACCAGCTTCCAGAACGCGGCTGCCTGCCGAATAGCGGGTATCGGCATGGAGCAATTCGACCAAGCTGGCGGCTTGATCCTGGAGGCGTATGTTCTCTCGGGAATCGTACCCGTGGACGTACTGCGTATGCATGCTTACTCCCGTTTCACTGATCGATAATTTGCGACCCTACGTATTGATCACCAGCAGCTTCGGCTCGGTCATCGCCTCGATCGCGTATTTTACACCCTCGCGGCCCAGGCCGGAGTGCTTCAGGCCGCCGTAGGGCATCAGATCGCTGCGCCAGGTCGGCACATCGTTGATCAGCACGCCGCCCACCTCAAGCTGCTCGAAGGCCTGAAAGGCCCGCCCAATATCGCGGGTGAACACACCGGCCTGGAGGCCGAACTGGCTGTCGTTCAGGCGGCGCAGCGCATCGGCGAAATCAGTGTAGGTTTGCACTGTGACGACTGGCGCAAACACTTCGCCGCTGTTGACCTTGAGATCGGCTGCGGCGTTGATCAGCACGGTCGGCTCGACCACGCGGCCCTGCAATTCGCCGCCGACCAGGGCCTGCGCCCCGCCGCTGCGGGCTTCAAGCAGCCAGGTGGCCACGCGCTGCGCTGCGGCATCGTCGATCAGCGATGACAAATCGGCGCGTTCGTCAAGCGGGTGGCCAACGCGCAAGTCCTGCACCAGCGGCACAAAGATATCGAGAAAGGTCTGGTAGACTGAATCGTGGACGAACAGGCGCTGCACGCTGATGCAGGATTGGCCAGCATAGGCGAAGCCGCCCGCCGCGCAGCGTGCCGCCGCCAGCGCCAGATCGGCATCGGTGTGGATGATGCAGCCAGCGTTGCCGCCCAGTTCCAGCATAACCTGTTTGGCCCCAGCGCGTTGGCGTAGCGCCCAGCCCGCCGCCACCGAGCCGGTGAACGAGAGCATGCGCAAGCGCGGGTCCTCGATGATCGGCGCGGCGTGATCATTGTCAAGCGGCAGCACACTTAGTGCGCCTTGCGGCCAGGCGGTTTCTGCGATCAGCTCGGCCAGCAGCAGCGCGGTGATCGGCGTTTGCGGTGCGGGCTTGAGCACCACTGGGCAGCCGGCGGCGATCGCCGGGGCCAGCTTGTGCGCCACCAGGTTCAGCGGAAAGTTAAAGGGCGTGATCGCGCCAACCGGCCCAATCGGAAAACGCCGCACGAAGCCCTGTCGGCCCTCGCCGCCGGGGGCCGCATCCAGCCGCAGCGCTTCATCTTGCGAGTGGGTGGCTTCGTCGGCGGCGCTGCTGAAGGTGGCCACGCCGC
>JACMIM010000597.1 GCA_014381165.1 Roseiflexaceae bacterium | reverse complement strand
ACCGGTCGAGGCCAGCGAACTCCTGGCCGTGGTCGCCAGCCTCGCGCCGAGCACACCCTCGATATAGTGGAACGTATTGGCGTTGTGCTACGTCTATTTCAATAGCAAGACTTTCGCTTGCTCCCAAAATGTACTCTTTTCTTAGCAGTTTTTGCCCTACGGCGCAAAAAACTGCTAAGAAAAAACAATTCCTTGCCCGCCGCAGGCGAAAAAGACGCTTTAAGCGAAAGTCCTGAATAGAATACAATCGCTGTGTTAGGCGGGTATCATTGTGCCACGAACAGGCTTGATGATACAATCGACCCAATATTCGTTCGCTAGAGCATTTCTACCGGGATTGTAAAAAGAGGGGGTGTTTTTTTGGGGGCTGAAGCCCCCAACCCCCGCTTTGCGCTAACGCACTGTTAGAGGATATCGCACAATGTTTCGAACTCCGCAGGCCCTACTCATGCTGATAGTTGCGGCGCTGTTGACCGCGTGCGGCGCACCGGCGACCAGCCAAATCGAGGAGGCCACGCCAACGCCGCTGCCGCCCGCACCCGAGATCGAGCGCCCGATTTATACCGTCGAGCGTGGCGTGATCGAGAACCCGTTGGAAACCGGTGGGCGGGTAACACCGGTCGATTTCAAGGCGCTGGCCTTCCAGCGCCCTGGTATCGTGGCCGCAGTCAATATCGACCGCGGCCAACAGGTCGAGCCTGGCCAAGTGCTGGCCGAATTGGAGCAGGACGCCGAGCTAGAGGCACTGGCCGATGCCCAGGATACCGTGGTGCAAACGCAGCGCGATTTCGAAAGCGCCGAGCGCGCCCGCAGCAAGCGCATCGAGCAGGCCCGGCTAGATCTTCAGGACGCCCAGCGCGCCCTGGAACTGGTGCTGCCGGGTGGCCTAGACGACCCGATTCGCAAGGCGCAGGACGAGCTGGATGCGCTACGCCGCGAGGCCAAGCAGACTGATGCCACCGGATCCGAAGGCAAAACCGGCGCAGAATACGCGCTGCTCCAGGCTACCGAGGCGCTTTCCGACACCCAGCGCAAAGTCAGCGAGGCCTTTTGGAACGCCGACTGGGCACAAAAGTACCGTACCGACCCCATCCAGCCCTTTACCGAGGTCGCCGACGAGGAGGGTAAGGTTTCTCGCAAACCCAACCCGATCGACGATAAGAAGGTGCAGGAGTATCAGGACGCCTATGTGACGGCCCAACGCACGCTGCGCGACGCCGAGCGCGCGCTCGATACCGCGCAACGCACACTCGACAAGGCCCGCGAGGCCGAAATCGTCGGCAATGGCACCACCAACGAGAAGATCGCTGAGGCCGAGCGCCGCCTGAATGAGATGATCAGCGGCCAGGGCAACAGCGCTGTGATCGCGGCGCAAAAGACCGTCAAAGCCGCACGCCTGGGCGTCGAGGAGGCCGAGGCCGAAACGCTCAACAGTGCGCTCAAGGCCGTCGAAACGGCACAGCGTGCGGTCGAAAAGGCCCAGAAAAAGGTCGACGATGGACGGATTGTCGCGCCGCAGGCCGGCGAGGTTATTTCGGTGGCGGTCGGCCCCGGCGACACCGCCGAAACTGCCACGTTTGTGATCGAGATCGCCGACACCTCGAAGCTGGAGATTGGCGCTGAACTTGGCGGCGACCAGATGCGCCAGATGCAGGAGGGCCAGCCCGCCGAGATCACGCTGCTCTCGCGGCCCGATGTGATTATGCCAGCCTTTATTCGCCAAATGCCCGAGCCGTATGGCTCTGGTTCCAGCGGCAATGTGCAATCGCGCGATCGGCGCACCCTATTCGAGATCACCGATTTCAAAAACCTGAATTTGAGCAGCGGCCAGAATGTCGGCATTCGGATCGTGTTGGAGCGCAAGGAAAATGCGCTTATGCTGCCGCCCGACGCCGTGCGCTCGTTCGAGGGCCGCCGCTTTGTGATCGTCCGCACGGCAGAGGGCGATCGCCGCCAAACCGTGAAGATTGGCATCGAGACCGAAGACATGATTGAGATTCTCGAAGGCGTCGCAGCGGGCGACACAATTGTTGGTCAGTAACTTTTATGCTCAAACTGCCCCAAGCCATCGTTGCCATTCTCGTTACGGCGCTCAAGCGGCTCCGCGCAAACTGGAGCCTAACTCTGTGCGCGCTGATCGCGTTGACCGCCGCCACGGCGCTGGCCATGAGCGTGCCAATGTACGCCGAGGCGTCGAATCTGCGCCTGCTGAAAGACGAGATCGCCAAGCAGGAAGCGCGCAACAACCGTTCAGCCTTCGCGCTGCTGTTTCAGTATGTCGGCTCGTGGAATGGCGCGCTGGAGTGGGATAAAGTCAAACCCGCCGATGAATACATCAGCGGGCGCGGGTTGGCGAATCTGCGCCTGCCGCTCGACGGCCTGGGCCGCTATGTCACCACCGACCTCCTCAAGCTGTACCTGCCACCCTCGGCTGCGACCGAGAACCAGTTTCTGCGCGATGTGAAGCTGGGCTTTCTCAGCGGCATGGAGGCACAGATCCAGCTGGTGGACGGCGCAAAGCCCAAGCCGGCCAGCGGCACCGACGCACCGATCGAGGTGATGATCGCGCGCGACATGGCCGACCAAATGGGCCTGAATGTCGGCGACAAGTTTTCGATCATCACCACCGCCGGCAGCAAGACTGTCTCGCTACCAATCAGCATTTCGGGCATCTGGCAGGCCGCCAACCCCGCCGACCCAGCCTGGTTCTACCCGCCCAGCGCATTTCTCGACACCTTGTTGGTGGCCGAGGAAACCTACGCTGGGCCAATCGCTGGCACATTGCAAAAGGAAGTTGGCCTGGTGATTTGGTTTGCGCGTATGAATGGCAGCGGCCTGACCGCCGAGAATGCCGGGCCGCTGCTGGCGCGGGTCGAGCGGGTGCGCGCACGCGCCTCTGGCGCTGTCCCCGGCCTGAAGTTGGTGCAAAGCCCCGCCGAGGCGCTGGGCCGCTACACCACGGGTGTTACCAGCCTGACCAACCAGCTGCTGGTGTTCAGCGTGCCGATCCTGGGCCTGGTGCTGTACTTCGCGGCGCTGGTCGCCTCGCTGCTGCTTGGTCGCCAGCGCGCCGAGATCGCCCTGCTGAAAACCAGGGGCGTGCGCGATCTGCAAATTCTGGGCATCTCGGTGGTCGAATGGCTGCTGATCGGCGGGCTAGCCCTGGCGCTCGGTGCGCCGCTCGCGCTGATGTTTGCCCAGTTCATGGGCCGCACCACCTCGTTTCTGCAACTTTCGAACGAGGCCGCGCCACTGATTCTGGCGATTGGCCAGAACGCCTGGATGTATGGCTTGGTCGCGGTCGGCCTGGCCATGCTGGCCGCGCTGGTTCCGGCGAGCTTGGCCACCCGCCGCACGCTGGTGGATGAGCAGCAGCAGGCCGCGCGCGTGGCCAAGCCACCACTCTGGCAGCGCGCCTTTCTGGACGTGCTGCTGCTGATTCCACCGCTGTACGGCATCTACCAACTCCAGCGTACCGGCGGCCTCCAGCTCGGCGGCGCGGCTGGCTCCGACCCGTTTTCGAACCCGCTGCTGGTGCTGGTGCCGGTGCTGCTGTGCTTTGCGCTGGGCTTGATAGCGGTGCGAATCATCCCCTGGATATTCGCGCTGCTGGCACGGTTGGCGCGTGGGCCGCGCTGGGTTGGGCCATTGGTGGCCTTTCAGGCGCTGGCCCGCCAGCCCGGCAACTACCGTGGGCCGCTGCTGCTGCTGGTGCTGACGCTTTCGCTAGCCACCTTTTCGGCCTCCATGGCCGCCACGCTCGATGGCGCGATGCAGGCGGCGCTGGCCTACCGGATCGGCGCGCAAACCCAGCTGATCGAAACTGGCGAATCGACCGAGCAATCGCAGCCTGGCCAGCCCGGCCAGCCTGGCGGCGGCGGCGGCACACCCGATCGGGCCAATATCGAGGAAGAGCCGCGCTTTCTATTCGTGCCGGTCAGCGAGCATCTGCTGGTCGACGGAATCGAGGCAGCTGCCCGCGTTGGCAGCTACAGCGAATCGACCGCATCGCTCGGCGGGGCCAACAAGCAGATTCAGCTGGTGGGCATCGACCGGATCGACTTCCCGAAGGTGGTAAACTTTCAGAAGCAGTGGGGCGGCAATCAGTCGCTGGGCACGCTGATGAATCTGCTGGCCCGCAACACCGAGGGCGTGTTGGTCAGCCGCGATGTGCTGGCAAGCGGCTTCAACATAGGCGACACGCTGCCGGCCCAGGTGCGCATCGCCGGCGATCAGCGCGAGGTCAAGTTCCGCATCGTCGGCGCGGTCGATCTGTGGCCAGGCTTCTACCCGCAGGACGGGCCGATCGTGGTGGCCAACCTGGATTACATTTTCGACTCGATGGGCGGGCAGTACCCCTACGATGTCTGGATCGCGCGTGCGCCCGATGCCGACGTGACCGAGTTGATTGGCGGCGTGCGCGGCCTGGGCATCACCGTCGTCGATGCGCTGGATGCGCAGGAGCTGATCGCGGCGGAGCAGGCCAAGCCGCAGCGCCAGGGACTGTTCGGCCTGCTGTCGGTCGGCTTTATCACGGCCGGCGGGCTGACGCTGTTGGGCTTTCTGCTGGCTGCCCTGATCACAGCGCGGCGGCGCTCGATCGAATTGGGCGTGCTGCGAGCGCTCGGCCTGGGCGGTGGTCAGGTGGCCCTGGCGCTGATCCTGGAGCAGGTCACGCTGGTGGTCGCTGGTCTCGCCGCTGGCACCGGCATCGGCCTAGCCGTCTCGTCGTATGTCGTGCCGCTGCTCCAGATCGGCCTGCCGCCGCATCCCGGCGTACCGGGCTATGCGCCGCAGATCGCCTGGGATCAGGTGACGATCATCTACGCTATCTTCGGCGTTGCACTGCTGCTTACGCTGCTGGCACTGGCCTGGACGCTTGGGCGCATGAAGCTGTTTCAAGCGATTAAACTTGGCGACGCGAATTAGTGACGAGACGCGAAGCGCAAAGCGGGGGTTAGGGGCGCAGCCCCACAAAAAATCCCCCCTCCTGCTTTTTTACAAATCCGCTAGGATTGCTATATTCCTGAACAGGTAATCATGACAACCCCACACTTCATCGCCGCCGCTGGCCTGGTCAAAATCTTTCGTGTGGCCGACCTGGAGGTAGTGGCGCTCCAGGGCCTTGACATCGAGTGCGAGCGCGGCGAAATTCTGGCGCTGGTCGGCCCTTCGGGCAGCGGCAAATCCACGCTGCTGAACGCGCTCGGCGGGCTCGACCGGCCCTCGGCTGGCCGGCTGGAGGTCGACGGCAAGAATCTGCTCAAGCTCAACCAATTCGAGCTGACCACCTACCGGCGCGAGATGATCGGCTTTGTTTGGCAGCAGACGGCGCGCAACCTGCTGCCCTACCTGACCGCCCGCGAGAACATCGAACTGCTGATGACGCTGGCGGGCCAAGGCGGCAAGCAAAAGCGCCAGTGGGCCGACGAGCTGCTCGACGCGGTCGGCATGCGCGAGCACGCCAACCAGCGGCCAACCCAGCTCTCGGGCGGGCAGCAGCAGCGCATCGCGATCGCCTGTGGGTTGGCCAATCGCCCGCAGATTCTGCTTGGCGACGAACCAACCGGCGAGGTCGACTGGCCGACCGCCCAGATGATTCTAAAGCTGCTGCGCGATCTACGCGACCGCTTCGGCCTGACGATCGTGCTGGTCACGCACGATCCGCGCGTGGCCGCCTGGGCCGACCGCACCGTGGCCATCCGCGATGGGCGCACCAGCACTGAGACTATGCGCGTGGACGACGATCAGCCCCAGCCGATGGCTAGTGGCGAGGCAGCGCCAGCGGAACAGCCGCCCACCTTCGAAGAACTGGTGGTGCTGGATTCAGCAGGTCGCCTCCAGATTCCCAGCGAGCAGCGCGTGCTCGCTGGCATCGGGCGGCGGGCCAAGGTCGAATTAGTCGCGGGTGGCATTTTGATCAGGCCCTCCGACGACGAGCGGCCCACGATTCCGCTGAACGAGCCAAGCGCTGGACCCAACCACAGCAGCCTGTACAGCAGCGAACCGCTGCCGGGATCGGGCGAGCAACCGCCCAAGCGCAAGCTGCCCTGGAACCACCGCACGTAGCGGCGGGCCGCTTGCCCGCCTGCCCGCCAATGAAAGATGTTATGTCAGAAGCAATCATCACCATCAGCAATGTCGAGCGCACCTTTCAGGCCAATGGGCGCGAGGTGCGGGCGCTACGCGGGGTCGATATGGCGATTCCGCGCGGCGCGTTCGTGGTGCTGATGGGGCCATCGGGCAGTGGCAAGACCACGCTGCTGAACCTGGTTGGCGGGCTGGATCAGCCCAGCCAGGGCAGCGTGCTGATCGAGGGGCGGCGCACCAGCCAGATGAGCGGCGAGGAACTGGCCGCGCTGCGTCGGCGGATCGGCTTTATCTTCCAGAGCTTTGCGCTCATCCCAACCGCCTCGGTATATGAAAATGTCGAACTGGGGCTGCGCATCGCCGGCGGCGTGCCGCGCAGCGAATGGGCCACGCGCATCCGCCGCTGCGTCAGCGCGGTCGGGCTATTGCCCTGGATCGACCACCGCCCCTACGAGCTGTCAGGCGGGCAGCAGCAGCGCGTGGCGATCGCGCGCGCGCTGGCCATTCGCCCACAGATCATCCTGGCCGACGAGCCGACTGGCGACCTGGACAGCAAGACCGGCGCGACCGTGCTTTCCCTGCTGCGCGAACTGGCCGACCACGAAGATGTCACCCTGCTCATGGCCACGCACGATCCCGCCGCCGCCGAGTATGCCACCGACGTGTATCAGCTGCGCGACGGCGTAGTGGCCGCACACCAGGCGTTAGGGCGTTAGCTCGGGAAGGGTGTGGCGCATGGCCCGACCCGGCGCTTCACCGCCAGGGGTCAGCCTCGGCGACTGCCCCGTGCTCGTACAGCCGCGCTCGCACGCGCTCGCTGACGGTTTCCTCGCGCAGCTGCCAGCCCCACTCAGATCGCAATTCTGGCCGTTTATGTGGTGTTATCACAAGTAAAGCGGGGGAAAGCTGCGCCAACTGGTAGCACAGCAATGGCAGGCGGGATACTTCGACCAGGTGCAGCGCGAAGCTACACACAATCAGCGAGTACGCGCGCCCGTCCAGCGCGCCTGCAGCGATCTGCTCAAACGTCAGGGCTTCGGCCTGCTGCCCAGTGCGGGCGGCATAGGCCCGAAACGTGTAGGGGTCGATGCCGTCAATCTTGCCTGCACCAAGCTCGCGCAGCGCCAAAGTCGCCTCGCCGCTGCCACAGGCAAGATCGAGCACGCGGCCTAGATCGAGCGACCAGTCAGCCGTGATCTGGCGCAGCAGGCGGCGGATGGCTGGCTCGTGTGGGTTGCGGTAGCTATCGCCTTCGGCAGCGTAAAAGCCCGCGACACCCTGCTGCTGGTAGGCCGCGCGGATCGAGTCCGGCGTGTTTTGTGGGTCGTCCATCGGCCTCCGAGATAGCTTCTTTTTGGAAGCGCACAACTGCTCCCAACCGCGTGTTCTGCGTTCGTCCAATCTGGTAAGATAGTCGGAACCCGTTCAGCAGTATAGCGCATCGCCGCGACGTGCAGGAGATACAAGCAGCCATGGAACCAACGTTGGTCATCCTCAACCCCTGGGCTGGCAAGGGCAGTGCCGGTGCGCGCCGCCCGGCGCTGGAGGCCGCGCTCCAGGCAGCCGGCCTGGCCTACACCCTTGTGACTAGCCACGCGCGCGGCGGTGCGACCGAGCTAGCCTGGCAGGGCGTCGAGCGTGGCGCGGCACAGATTATCGCCGTTGGCGGCGATGGCACGATCAACGAGGTTGTCAACGGCATCAAGGGTGCCGAGCAGGCCAGCGGGCGGCGTGTCCCGCTTGGCATTGTTGCGATCGGCACCGGCAGCGATTTTGTGAAAACGCTTGAAGCTGCTGAGGCCAGTGATCTGGCCAGCGCCATTCAGCGGATCGCCGCAGGCACGACCCGCACGATCGATCTGGGACGTGTGCAAGTGGGCGATCAACCGCCACGCTTCTTTGTCAATGGCCTTGGCATGGGGCTAGACGCCCAGATCGCCGTCGAGGCCGAGCAGATCAAAAATCTCAAGGGCATCGCCGTTTACTTTCTGGCGATTATTCGCGCCCTCGCCAAATACAAGGCTGGCCAGATGACCATTCAGTACGACGACCAGCGCATCAAGCGCCGCCTGCTGTTTGCCAGCGTGGCCAATGGCCGCTATCAGGGCGGCGGCTTCTATCTCACGCCCGCCGCGCAACTCGACGACGGCCAGCTCGATTTTTGCTTTGTCGATAACCTGCGCCTCGACGAGATCATGCGCTACCTGCCCAGGGTGCTGGAAGGCACGCATGTCACCATGAAACAGGCTACACTCGGCAGCGCTCGCCGGTTGACGGTCGAAAGTAGCTCGCCGATTCCGGTTGCCACCGACGGCGAGGTGCTGGCCACCGATGCGCGCATGGTGCAGGTCGAGGTCGTGCCAGCAGCACTCGATGTCTTGACAAACGCACGCGAAACGCGCTGAAGCGCGTTGAACGGGTGCGTTCAACGCGCTTCAGCGCGTTTGGCATATCAGACGCCGGATTCATCCGGTGGCCGTGGCGGCGGCACAAAACCCTGTGCCCCACCCCAAACCCGGAAACCAACCGAGAATGAGTATTCGATAAGAATCCACCCCTAAATCTTCTCCCATCCGCGTTGATCAGAACGAACCATATCACACCCGCTGTGTATTGTTTCTGGTGCATCGTTTGTTTCCACCGTTTAGGGAGGATCTGTATGCGACCCGCAACCCGCCGTTTTGGCACGCTCACGCTCATCGCATTGGCTCTTGTAGCAGGCGGGGTGTTTGCTCGCCCGCCTGTGCCGGTCAGTGCTGCCCGCCCGCCGAACCTGCAAATCCAAACGGTGCGTGCCGACGCAACTGGCTATAGCGCCGAGTTCACCTTCCCCGATCCGGTTCAAGTCGCGCATGTCGAACAGCTTGTCACTGGTGGCTCAGGTGAATTCATACGGCTCGTGCTGCCCGACACCGACAGTGACAACTACAACCCCAATGGTGTTGGCTCGCCGGAAATCCCGTTCTACCGGCGGATTATTGCAGCGCCACGCGAGACACGCGATATCACCATCAACTCCAGTACACCAACCGAACGCGAACCGATTGATCTACCGCAGGGAACCCTGCTGTACCCGATTCAAGATCAGGCGGTTGATCAAAGTGAGATCAACCCGAAAGACTTTGCTGACCCGCCGTTTCAGTGGAATCCTACTCCCTACAGAACCGATGTGCCAGTGCCAACAGACGATGACTTGATTCAAATCACGCGGCTTGGCACCGTGCGCGATCTGGAGATGTTCGCGCTCGATATGGCAGTGGCGCAGTACAACCCTGCCACCGGCCGTGTGCGCGTCTTCAGTGGTGTGACGCTCGACCTGAGCTTCAACCTGCCCAATGGCAGTGATGGTACCTTCCTCGACACGCCAATGCTGAATCCGTTCGAAGATCAGGTCAAGAATATCTACGCTGGGGCGATCAACTACAGCGCGGTGTTGAGCAACCTAAAGGTACAGGCTTTCAAACCGCAGCTTTGTTACGGCTCGGAGTTCCTGATCATCACGCCGCCAGAGTTCCGCGCCGCTGCTGATACCTTGCGCACATGGAAGGTGCAAAAAGGCATTTCGACGGTAGTGGTCGAAACCGGCAGCGGCGTGGGCAAGGCTGGCACGACCAAGGAGCAGATTCGTGACTACATTCGTAACCGCTACAACACATGCGGCGTTCGGCTTTCGTATGTGTTGTTGCTGGCCGATGTTGACCGGATCGCGCCATTCATGCGCACAGCTGATGGTAAGTCAAATCTTGCCAGTGATCTCGATTACAGCTTGAAGAATGATGTCGACATTCTGCCTGACTTGGCAGTTGGCCGCATCTCGGTCGACACACTGGCGCAGGCACAGACAGTGGTCGACAAGATCGTAGCCTACGAGAAAAACCCACCATTCGCGCCAGCGTTCTACCGCAATGCAAGCATCGCCTCGTTCTTCCAGTGCTGCCGGACGGATATTGCCAACAGCACTACCACCAATAGAGGCACCGACATGCGCTGGTT
>JACMIM010000596.1 GCA_014381165.1 Roseiflexaceae bacterium | reverse complement strand
GCAGCCCCGCGCCGCCGGAGCCGACGACGAGGTACGGGATGCCCTTCTGCCCAGCGGAGGCGGCCGCGGTGCCCTTCATCGGGACGGTGCGCTCGTAGTTGTGATCGTGGCCGGTGAGCACCAGGTCGGCACCCCATGCTTGGTAGGGCCATTGCATCCAGGAGCTGGAGCCGTGGTGGCCCGAGGAGAATGGCGGGTGGTGCATGACCACGATCTTCCAGCGCTCACTAGCGGCGGCCAGCGCTTCCCTAAGCCATTGGGCCTGCACTGAATCGGCAGAAACGCCGTCTGGCTCGTCCAGCGCGCTGTCGAGCGCAAAGAAGCGCAGCCCCTGCTTGGCAAAGCTATAGTAGCGCTGCACGCCACTGAAATACTCCAGGTAGGCCCGAGGCAGGCCGCGATCCCAATCGTGGTTGCCGAGCACCGGGAAAAAGCGCTGTTCCGCAGCCCCCTGGCCATACGCGCCCTTGTAATTCGCAATATAACGGTGGTAGTACTGGCCAACGTTGGCGTCGATCGTTTCGGCATCGCCGTGCGGGTAGTTGTTATCGCCAGTGGAAAGCACAAAATCGGGGTTCCAGCTATGCACAAGCTCGGCGACCGCCTGGGCTGGCTCGCCAGCCATGCCAAAATCGCCAATCACGGCGAAGCGCAACGGCGGCGGCGTTGCAGTTGGTGTGGGCTGCGCAGTTGCGGTGGCGGTCGGCGCTACGGTGGCGGTCGGCGCTACGGTGGCCCTTGCTGTCGGCGGAATAGGCACTTGGGTCGCCGCTGCCAGACTGGCCGGCGCGGCGGGGGGCGGGCGTAACGCTGCGGGCGTGGGGCCGCTACAGGCTGCTAGCAGGGTATGAAGGCCGGGCAGCGACGCGCCCAGCGCCAGCTGCCGCAGAAACACACGCCGCGCTCGGGCGCGCTGCTGATCTTGCGCCAATCTCTCTGCCTTCTAGTTTCAGCTTGGAACAATGCAAGGGTATACCTACGAAGTGTGCCACCAATGTGTTAATAGCAGATTATGAGAAGATTGTGCTTTCTTTAGAGAATCACTGAATCCTTACTCACCTTACGCACCGACCCACGAGGACGTTGGCTGCATTGGGTGCAGGTCATGAACCCAACGCATGCGTTGGGGCGAACGCGAGGTTCGCCCCGACGCAGCGCCACGCGGCGCATCCGTCGCTGTAAGGGCGAACCTCGTGTTCGCCCCTACAGCGTGCTGCGTAAGGTGAGATCTTTAACCTGAGATCAGCAGCCGCGCCAGCCAGAACGCCAGCATCCCCGCGCCGATCGTCAGCAGCAGATTGCCCCAGCGCCACGCCACTAGGGCACCGACCAATCCAGCGGGCAGCGCTGGCCCCAGTGCCAGAACGCGCGCGTCGCCAAGTTCGCGTAGCAGCAGCGGCGGCAGGATCAGCGCGGTGAACACAGCGATTGGCACCAGCTTCAGCCAGCGGTTCAGCCAGGCGGGCAGCTCGCCACGCAGCAGCAACAGCGCCGCCACCCGCGCCGCGTAGGTAACCAACACCATGCCAAGTATTGTAACGTAAATATTCATAATTGTAATGTGACCGGGTGATTGGGTGACCGGGTGATTGGGCGACCGGGTGATTGGGTGACCGGGTGATTGGGTGACCGGGTGATTGGGTGACCGAACATCCCCTTGTCCCCTTGTCCCCTTGTCCCCTGATCATCTGGTCACCGTGTCACCTCGTCACCGTGTCACCTCGTCACCGTGTCACCTCGTCACCTCGTCACCGTGTCTGCTAAACAGCGCGCCGATGCCGCTCGCTACCACACCGGCCAGCAGAATGTACCAACTTCCCGGTAGCACCAGCGCGCCCAGCACGGCCAGTGCCGCAGCCAGCGCCGCCACCAGCCCGTCCACACGGCGCTTGAGCAGCGGCACCAGCAAGCCGATAAAGGTCAGCGGAAACACCAGGTCGAGTCCGTAGGCCGCCGGGTCGGGGATTTGCCCGCCGAGCAAGATGCCGGCGACTGTGCTGAGTTGCCAGACCAGATACAGGCTGAGGTTCGAGCCAAACTGATAGGCTGGGCTGCCGCCGCCGGCCAGCCAGCGCCGCATGCCCACCGCATAGGATTCATCGGTTAGTTGAAAGGCCATGAGCGCCTTGAGCGCGGCGGGTGTGCCGCGCACAAACGGCGCGAGCGAGGCCCCCAGCAGCAGGTGGCGCGCATTGATGATCGCCGTGGTCAAGATGATCGTCCAGGGCGCGACACCCGCCGCGAACAGGCCCGCCGCCGTAAACTGCGAGGCCCCGGCGAACACGAACAGCGACATCGCCAGCGTCTGTGCCCAGTCCAGTCCAGCCGCCAGTGCGCTGACCGCGTACAAAATGCCAAATGGGGCCGCGCCGATCCAGATCGGTACCGTATCGGCAAAGCCCTGGCGGAACTGGCCGCGCGCCGCATGTTTGGCCGAGGGCGCAGTTAATGTGTCGGCTGCGCGGATCGTGTCGTTGTTCATGGAACACTCGTAGGCTTAGTATCGATTAGTGTCGAACACACAGCATAGCATATCGCCCCACAGCCCTGAAGGGACAATCGCCCAGATCATGCGTAGACATTGGAACCCGCATGCGCGGGCTACACATCGGTTCAGCCCGCGTAGGCGGGCTTCGTACACCCAGCCAGCGGCTTCAGCCGCGCGGCTGCCTCTCCATGCCGTGGTACGCCTTCTGCACACAGGCCTAGTAACAACAAGGAGGAAAACATGACCGACAAAGCCTACCGTGGCATCGCCTACGATGACCCAGTTGTCCAGGCCCAATTCGAACAACTTGTCCAGCGCGTCCGCGACGCCGAGGCCGCCCGCGCGCCAATCGCCGCCCGCCATCGCCGCGCCGAGGACGACGACGACGGCGCATACGACGCCAGCGACCCGCAGTACATCGCCGCCAATAACGCTATTGCCGCCGCCCAACACGCGGTGGATGCGTTTCTCAGCACGCACCGCAACTACACGATGATCTAGAGACTAAAGAATTTGGCTTTCCGCAAGTTACATAATTTGGTGTCCACGCTGATCTGTTTGAACTCACGCATCGGATGCTCGCCGGATGTACACCAGATTCGAGTGGAAGGTGCTCTGACCAGCCAGATCAGCCAAGGTGTCGGGCGTCGTCCAGTTGATGTTACGCCCGCTCGGCGAGAACTTGGCCCAGGGGCCTTTGGGAGCGACCACCACACCGGGCGGTACGTCGTCGGTGATCACGGCTCGTAGCTCGCACCAACCGCGACTGTTTTCGACCACCACTGGCTCGCCGTCGCCGATGCCATAGGCAGCCGCATCCACAGGGTTGATCTCGACGAACGGCGTGCCCTCTTTTGTCATCAGGCTGGCCTGATTGGCCATGCTCGACGAAACATAATGGTGCGAAGCCCCTGAGAGCAGGATGAAGGACGCAGGCGGCACCTGGCCTTCGGGGCTGATAGCATCTACTGATCTTTCTACAGCTTGGGCAAACTCGGCGGGCGGCCTGTACTCGGGCAGCGCGTCGATCCCACGCGCGGCAAGCGCCTCGCAGCGCAGTTCGAGCTTACCCGAGGGCGTGGGAAAGCGGCCATCGGCAAAGGGCACATGGCTCTCGGCAGCGAAGTGCAGTGGTACGGTGCCTTCGGCCTGCAAGCGTTCGAGCGTCACGCCCGCGAAGTACGGGTTCGTGGCGCGGGTGGCGTCGACCACGCCGCGAATCACCGTTTCCGCATCCTCGTGCAACCACGGCTCCTGGTAGCCCATCGCCGCCGCTAGCAGGCGCATCACATCCCAATTGCTTTTGCACTCACCGGGCGGCGCGATCGCCTGCTGGTTGTACTGAAGGTTGCGGTGGCCATAGGCCTTGTGGAGATCGACGTGTTCGAGTTGCGTGGTGGCGGGCAGCACAAGGTCGGCATACTGAACCGTATCTGTTGGAAATTGTTCATGCACAACCGTAAACAGGTCGTCGCGCTGGAGTCCCTGCGCGATCAGCCCGGCGTTGGGTGATGAAGCCACGGGGTTGGCCGCGAACACGTACAGGCTTTGTACGGGCGGATCTGCCGCCTCGCCCATCAGCGCCGCACCTAGGCGATTCATGTTGATCGTGCGCGGCGTGGCTGCGCACTCGCCCTTGTGGCCGATCGACTCGGCGTCCCAGCGGCCAAAGCCACCTGTACTGTAGAACAGCCCACCGCCCAGCGTTCCGACCTGGCCGACCACAGCGGGTAAGCAGATGATCGCGCGCATGGTTTGCCCGCCGTTGCCATGGCGCTGCACACCGTCGGCAGTTTTAAGCAGCGCCGGCTTCGTGGTCGCATAGCGCCGCGCCAAGCTGACGATCGTTTCCTGGTCGATTCCAGTGATCTCCGCCACCCGCTCAGGCGTGTAGCTAGCCACGCGCTCGCGTAGTTCGCGCCAGCCAATGCTGTTGGATTCTAGCCATGCCGCATCGTGCAGGCCTTCGCGAAAGATGACATGCATGAGGCCGAGCGCCAGCGCACCATCGCTGGCCGGGCGTGGACGGATATGCTGATCGGCGCTGCGGGCAGTCAGCGTGCGGCGTGGGTCGATCACGATCACATGCGCGCCGCGCTTTTGCGCCCTGCGCAGCAGCGGCATGAAATGCGGACTGGTGGATGCTGGATTGTGGCCCCAAATCAGAACCAGCTTGCTATGCAGCACGTCGGCTGGATCGGGTGCCCAGCGCGCGCCATAGGTCGCCTCGATCGTGGCCTCGGCGGCGGCTCCGCAGATCGAACGCTCTAACCCGCTCGCGCCCATGCGGTTCCATAGCCGCGTGTTGCAGACCGCAAGCTGCAACAGCCCCAGCGTACCACTGTAGGAATACGGCAGGATGGCGGCGGCACCATAATCGGCAATGATTCCCTTCCAGCGCCCGGCGATCTCGGCGGCTGCTTCATCCCACCCGATGCGCTCCCAGCGCCCACCGCCCTTTGGCCCGAGGCGGCGCAGCGGGTACAACAGGCGGTCAGGGCTGTAGATTCGCTCCAGATAGGGGCGCACCTTGGCGCACAGCCAGCCTTGTGTGGTTGGGTGATCTGGATCCGCGTAGAAGCGCAACGCCTGCCCGCCGCGTACCTCGGTGATTGTCGCACAGGTGTCGGGACAGTCGTGTGGACACGCACCTTTGTAGAGCACTGTTTCGTTAGTTTCTGACACGCACCACTCCATTATTCCCCGCACCCCAGCCCTCTTCCACCGGGGGAGGGCTGGGGTGCGGGGATCACTACTTCTGCACGTTGCTATAGCTTTTGGGCGTGCGCGATTGTACCATTATCTCTAGGGGTACGCAGTTGCCGCAACGCTTTCAGGACGCCTGTGGCGGGCAAGGAAATGATAAATAATTGTTTTGTTTTTTGGTGCAAAGCACCAAAAACAAAAAAGATAACTTTATGCGCGTGACAGGTCAGCGCATGGCTGGCGTAGCGGCCTTGCACTTCCTTCCCAAATCTTGCCAGACTCCCTATCTTCCTCAGCCGCGCCCGATCAGCCATAATCGCTAGTAAAGCACCTGCAAGCCACAGGCAGCATGTACGTCGGCGCAGATTGAGAAAGGAAACAATCATGAGACGAGGCGGAAATCAGCGGCGCGGGCCTGGATTACTTGGCAGCGTGGCACGAACCACTGCCATCGTCGGCACGGCGGCGGTCGTGTCAAACAAGGTCGATAACAGCATGCAGGCGTCGGCCCAGCAGAAATCGGCTGCTCAACAGCACCAAGTCGATGCGGCAGTTCAACAGGCGCTGGCATCACAGGCTGCCCCAGCGGCACAGGCTGCCCCGGCAGCGGTTGCACCAGTTGGTGCTGATCGAATCTCCCAGTTGCAACAACTGGGTGAACTCAAGCAACAGGGCATTCTGTCCGAAGCAGAGTTCGAGGCCGAGAAAGCAAGGATTTTGCGCTCGTAGGTACTGGAGCCTATAACTGGCTCATACGGTCGCAATGTTAGGGAGGGCCCGCGATGCGTTCAGCAAACCCGTCTGCATTTTCGCCGATAGTGCTGCTATTGGCCGAGGTTGGCGGCGCACTTCTAGGTGGGATTATTCTGGCGTTGCTGTCTGCGCTTGGGATAAGCCTGCTCTTGGCCGACGCGAACCTAGGGATGGGCTTGCTGACAGCGCAGATATACGCGGGTATTCTAGGCTGGGGACTGGGGGCTGGAGGCGGGGCTGCGTTGGCCGGGCGGCTGCTTGGCCAACGCGGCAACTGGCTGCTGGCGATGATCGGGCCTGTGGTGGGTGGTGCGCTGGTTGCGCTGCTGATGCGTGTTTTCGCGCTTGGTACCCTGCTCACAACGCTCGGAATCGCGCTGGCGTTGATGGTGGTGATTGCGGTCGCGGGCTACAACCTGCGCCGTCGTTCATACGTGTAATGTTCTATCAAGGAGAAACCCCGTGACCACACTGACTGTTGTGAAGTTTCCGACCGAGTCGGGTGCCGAACAAGCGCTAACCACGCTGGACGAATTGCAGAAGCAGCGACTGATCACTGTTCTTGACGCGGCGACCGTGGTTTGGCACGAGGGCAAGAAGAAGCCACAAACCCGCCAGCTCTACAACATGGCTGGTGCAGGCGCCATGGGCGGCATGTTCTGGGGTATGCTGTTTGGCCTGCTGTTCTTCGTGCCCTTCCTTGGCGCAGCGATTGGCGCGGCCATGGGCGCAATCTCGGGTAGCTTCGCCGATGTCGGCATCGACGATCGCTTTATCAAAGAGGTCAAGGAGAAGGTCACACCTGGCACGTCGGCGCTATTCCTCATGAGCAAGGACGCAGTCGTCGAGCGGGTGACTGAATCGTTCAAAGGGCAGAACCTTGAGCTGATCGCCAGCAACCTGACCGCTGAACAAGAAGCGAAGCTGCAGGCACAGTTTGGCGAGGAAGCGTAACTTGCCCGAGCAACGGCGATGACCTGGCAGCCTTTTCTGGCCAGGTCATCGCCGTTGTGCGCCAGGCGACCGCCGATGCAGACTGTAGGTTGTGCTGTAGGGGAATCACTATGAACCGACAAGACATCAAGATATTGGCATTGGAGCAGGGGTACCCGTGCCTAACAATCACGCTACCCACGCACCGCACCTCGCCCGATAATCGCCAAGATTCGATTCGGCTCAAGAATTTGGTGCGCCAGGCTGCCGCATCGATAACTGACGATCTGGGCAAGCGCAACGCCGAAACAGTTCTGAGCGCATTGGAGCAGCTGGCCGAAACGATCGATCACGAACACAATCTGGATGGCCTGGCCCTTTTTGTAAGCGCGAACCTGGTTCACAGCTATCGCCTGCCCTTTAGCTTGCCCGAACGCGTGATCGTAGGTGAAAGCTTTTTTATTCGTGATCTTGTGTACGCATACAACCGCACGCCGCACTACTGGGTTCTCGCGTTGTCGGAGCAGCCAACCCGGCTGTTCGATGCCGTCCGCGACGATCTCGAAGAAATTACAACTGGAAGCTCGTTTCCGCTCACCCACACTGGCCCCGGCGGCGCATCGCGGCTACCAGGCGGCCAGGGCGTGAACCGATCAGCATACCGCGATGACCACATGCGTGCCTTTATGCGCAGTGTGGATCAGGCGCTGGGGCGCTATCTTGTCGCCGACCCGCTGCCGGTTGTGCTGGTTGGCGTCGATCGCTGGCTGTCGTTTTTTCGTGAAGTTTCGAACAACAACGAATATATTCTAACAACGCTCACTGGCAGCCACGATACGACCTCGGCCTATGACCTTGGCCAGCTTGTATGGCCGCTGGCGCGCGAAGACCTAGCGGTGCGGCGCTCGGCCATCTTTGGTGAGCTTCAAACCGCAGTCGGTGGGCAACGCAGTGCCTCGACGCTTGGCGAAGTGTGGCGCTGCGCACACGAAGGCCGTGGGGCGACGCTGGTCGTCGAAGAAGGTTACCACCAGGCTGCCAGAATCGATCAGCGCGGCCTGTTGCAGCTCCTGCCAGCCGGCGAAGCCCTTGCGACCACCGACCTTGATGATGCTGTCGACGAAGTGATTGTCACAGTGCTGGAAAAAGGCGGGCGCGTGGTTTTTGTCGATGACGGCACGCTCGACGATCACAGCCGGATCGCGCTCATCCTGCGCTACTAGGCTGCGCACCGTCATTCGCCTTGCGGCAAAGGCGCGACCATGCCCCCACGATCATCTGCCTGTACTTTATTCGCACGCAGCAGCTACCTATCCATCTCCGGGAGGCGATTCGAGCTGAGAGCAAGAGGGGGAGATTGTGATGCTGCCGAGACAGGATGAAGCGAGCACCAGTCCATCACCGGTGTCTACCGGTCGCCTGCCGCCCTCCGAGCGGGTGCGGTCGTTGATGTATGCAGCCCATGATCGATTCAAATCTCATGATGCAGGCCAAAATGCACAATACTATCCGGCGCTGGCCGAAGTACCCCGCGATCTATTTGGCATCTGCGTAGCCGGCACCGATGGCTCGATCTACGCCGTTGGCGATGCCGCGTACCCCTTTACCATTATGAGCGTGGCCAAGCCGTTCGTATTCGCACTGGTCTGTCAGGCGCTGGGCGCGGATCAGGCTCGCGTTCTGCTGGGTGTGAACAGCACCGGGCTGCCGTTCAACTCGATTATGGCGGTCGAGCTGAATGCCCACCGGCTGACGAACCCGATGGTGAATACCGGTGCGATTGCGACGACAAGCCTGGCCCCAGGCGCGACTGTCGAGGCCAAGTGGCGGTGTATCCACGAAGGCCTTTCACGCTTCGCTGGCCGCACGCTCGATCTGAACGAAGCGGTGTATGCCTCGGCCTCGGAATCTAACCACCGCAACCGCGGGCTTGCCAGCTTTCTCCAGTGTTATGATCGGCTCTACTTCGGTGCGGCTGCGACAGTCGACCTGTACACGCGGCAGTCCTCGCTGAACGTGACGGCGCAGGATCTTGCGGTGATGAGCGCAACGTTGGCGGGCGGCGGCGTCAATCCACTGACCAAAGAGCGCGTGATCGATGCCGATGTCTGCCGGCCTGTGCTGGCGGTGATGTCAACCGCCGGGCTATACGAGACCTCGGGCGACTGGCTGTACAACATTGGCCTACCAGGCAAGAGCGGGGTTGGCGGCGGAATCATCACCGTCGCCCCTGGCAAAGGCGGCATGGGTGCCTTCGCACCGCCACTCGACGCCGCCGGCAACAGCGTGAAGGGCCAGCTCGCGGCCGAATTCTTGTCCGAGCACCTGGGCTTGAACATGTTCGCCTCGCTGCCTATTGAACAGTGAATCGTACAAAAAGCGCTAAAGGCTGGTTTCACATGAACAACACATTTTCGATCGACCAGGTTTCCCAGGCGGTAAGTGGGGCACAACCGGCGATTGAGCGTATCTGTGCCGAGGTATGGGAGTTGGCCGAAACCAGCTTGTGCGAAGTGGAATCGGCAAAGGTACATATGCGCGAGCTAGCGGCAGCCGGTTTCGCCATCATCAGCACTGGCACATCCGGCGTACCAACAGCATTTGTGGCTGAATGGAAGTGGGGTGAGGGCGGCGCTACAATCGGTTTCTTGCTTGAATACGATGCACTGCCTGGTTTAGGCAATGCAGCCGTGCCGCGCCAACAGCCACGCGCCGATGGCAAGACAAGCGGCCATGG
>JACMIM010000595.1 GCA_014381165.1 Roseiflexaceae bacterium | reverse complement strand
TCGCCGCGCGCCTCGATCAGCCTGCTGTTGGCCTCCAAAGCCTGGGCAGCCATGCAGGGTCGGCAGTTCGTGGTGCCCGACGATGTGAAATTCCTGGTGCGCCCGGTCTATCGCCACCGGATCATCCTCAAGCCAGAGTCCGAAATCGAAGGCCTGAACGCCGATACCGCCATGGGCCGCGTGCTGTCGCGCGTCGAAGTACCACGGTAGATAGCGCCTGCTCACACGGATGATCGCTGATCTTCGATGAGGGCGGCCACGAGGGCCGCCCGGACACGGCGGATCATTGCAATCATTGCGATCATTGCAATCGATGCGTCGGGGCGGGTCGCGTGCCCGCCCACACTGATGATCGCCCGCCCCAAAACGCTAACCGCCGACAACTAGTACAGAGGCATGATGCAGGGCGACACCACAGGGGAGCGGGTTGGCGCGAGTGGTGGGCGTGGTGCGCCATGGCTCAGGCTGGTGGCGCTGGTGGCGCTGGCGGCAGGCTTGCGCCTAATCCAGCTTGCCGCGCTGCCCGCTAGCTTCTTTGAACAGGCTGCGCTTGATGTTGTCGCGCAGGATATTGGCACGGCCTGGCGCGTGGCGTCCCTTGCGGGGGCACCGCTGGCTGGGGCGCTGTTCTGGCTGAACGCGCAGTGGTTTGAACTGCCGCTGCTGGGGCCACGGCTGATGGTGGTGATCATGTCGGCGCTGCTGCTGCCACTGCTATGGCTCGCATCCGCGCACACGCTTGGCTGGGGCGCGGCCACGCTGGCACTGCTGCTGCTGACGACTGCGCCGGCTGCGGTTGCGGCGGCGCAGCAAGCCACGCCGGGCGCACTCGCGCTGGCAGTGCTGCCGCTGGCGTTTATCGCCTACGCGCAGCTTGCTCAACGTGGCAGCGTGCGGGCGTGGGCGCTGTTTGGAGTGGCGGGCGTGCTGCTGACACAGTGCTGGTTCCCTAGCGCTGCTCTGGTGCTGGCGCAGTTGCTCGCGCTGCTGCTTGGCGTTCGCCGTGAGCGTCGGGTGGAAGTGCTGATCGGTGGCCTTTTGTGTACGCTGTTGCTTGGCCTGATCCTGGTTCCCACGCTCAATAGCTGGCAGCGCCCCGACCTGCTTTTGAACGGCACAGCCAGCCTCGGACAGATCGGCCGGGAGATCGAGTTGCTGCTGCTTGGCGACATGCTGCCAGGCATGCTTCGACTGCTGGCGTTTGGTGGGATTGCCGCCGCCGTCGGTTGCGCGCTGATCGATACGCGCCGCTACAGCGGATTGCTGCCGCACCTGCTCATGATTGTAGCTGTCGTGGCGCTGGCTGGTTTCGGGCTGCCGGATGGCGCAGGCGCACTGGCGCTGCTGGCACTGCCGAGCCTGCTGGTGGTGATCGCCAGTGGCCTGAGTTCGCTGGCTGGCCTGCGCTTCTGCTGGCCGCTAGCCGCCGTTTTCACCGCCGTGCTGCTGACGGTTCACTTTATGCGGCTCGTAGGCTACTACTTAGATTTCGTCTGAGACATAACCACTAAGACACCAAGAAGAAG
>JACMIM010000594.1 GCA_014381165.1 Roseiflexaceae bacterium | reverse complement strand
CAGGTACCAGCAGGCCGCTTTCTGGCCGTGGGCGCGCCGGGTAATGTTCTGTTCGTACTGATCTTCTTTGGCCTAGGCTATGCCTTTGGTGGCAGTTGGTCTACGCTTTGGCAATTCCTGCTGGCACAGCCGCCGTGGGCGTGGTTGGCCCTGCTACTCGGCGTTGCCGCAGGCGCGGGCGGCCTGCTGCTGTGGCAGAAGCGGCGGTTCGGATGAGCGGCTGGATTTGGCGAGCACTTGTTGCAGCCGCTATGCTTGGCGTGATCGTGCTGACCCAACTGCCGCTACGGTTCGTGCAAGCGTTGGCTGCCTGGGCGGGGCTAGCGCGCCTTCAGGTGCCATGGGCGAACCTCGTTGAGCTTGCGCCCCAGTATCATGCGCTGATTGGCCCAGTTGAAACTATTGTGACAACCTGGCCTTGGCTGTGGCCGCTTTGTGGCGCGTTGAGTTTGCTGTTTGCCACAACCAGGAAGCCGCTGCCGCCGCCACAGGTGCGCTGGTATGTGCTAGCCCTGCTGGCTGCGTTGCTCGTGGTTGCGCTTGGCTTTGGGTTGCGCACGCGAATCGCACCGCTGCTCGACCGCGACGTAGCGCTGGCGCAGGCCTTCGACTACGATGAAGCTGTGTATGTGAGCTTCGCTCGTGAATGGCTGGGCGGCAATCTGCCGTACCGCGACACCTGGACATCGCACCCGCCGACTGGAATTGCCCTGCTTACGCCGACTACGGCGCTCAGTTCAAGTGGCGAGGATGCGCTGATCAATGCCCGCCGCCTAAATGCTGTGCTTGATGTAGCTGCGGCATTACTCTTGATTTGGGTGGGCGCGCAGCTCGGCGGTGCCAGTGTTGGTCTGGTGGTTGGCAGTGTGTATCTCCTTGACACATTGGCCGGGGTCAATAGCACCCGTGTTTGGTTGGAAACCGGTATCAATCTGTGGTCGATCGCTGCCTGCGGTTGTGCGTTGCGCGGCATGCACCGTGATCAGAACGGCTGGTTTGTGCTGGCTGGCATATTTGGCGTGCTTGCCGCGACAACCAAATATACAGGCGTAGCGATTGTGGTGGCGCTCGTTCTAACCTTGCTTCTCAGTAGACGTTGGCGTTGGTTAGGCGTATTTGTAGCCGGTAGTGCCGCCGCCGCCATGTGCTACGCGCTGCTACTGTTGCCACTTGGCTGGCGCGAGATTGTTCAGCAGACCCTGATTGCGCAAGCGCTCCGCCCCGCCGATGATATCTCGACCTTCATCCGTTTGGACGCATCGCTGCACACGGCGGCAAGTCTGCTGACTACGCTATGCGCTGGCATTGGTGCCTGTGCGGTACTGTTGCTGCGGCCGTCGCCGCGCCCGGCCTGGATGCTGGTACTGCTCTGGCTAGCTACAGCGCTTGCCTTGCTCGCCATAAGCCCTAGCTTTTACGATCACTACGCGACCCAGCTTGTGCCGCCGCTGGCACTGCTAGCTGGCGGCATCGCGCTTGGCGTGGGGCGCTGGAACACCTCAAACGCGCGGCGATCAGTGGCGTTTCCAGTGACTATGGTGCTGGTGGTGCTTGTTCCCTTTGCGCTCATCCAACAGCCCGAACTGGTGGTGGCGTCGCCTGGTTCTGCGCTGGTGGCGAGCGGGCGTGCGATCAAAGCCCGCGTGCCGCCCAACCAGCCCGTGATGTCGTTCGAACCACTGTTCAATCTGTTTGGCGACCGAGCTTTTGCGCGTGGCCCTGACCGGCGGCTGCTGATCGATAGCTACATGCAGCTACGCTACATCAACACCGACTGGTCGCAGATCGGCTGGCTCGATATGCTGCGGCTGCTCCGCGAGAAGGGGCCATTGCCGTCACAACCATGGGACAACGCCAGCGCATTGATGCTTGAACAATCGCCGTGGGCGGTATTCGAACAGGGCAGGATGCCGCGCACAAAGGCCGAATATGTTGCGCTTGCCGGCAACTATCGCGCGCATACGCTCGCTACCGGCACGCTGTATGAGCGCGTGTCGGCGGCGCGCAGATTTACCACGGGCGGTGTTTCGCTGCATGGCGTGCTTGTACCTACCCAGGTACAGGCCGGATCGCCGCTGCCAATTGCGATGTTCTGGCAGAAACAAGCGCCCGAGCAGCGCACGCCGATTCTTTCGCTTCAGCTCGTGGGCGCAGCTAACCGCAAAGTGGGCCAGTATGATAAGCCGGTGGGGCCTGCCGAAGTGGGCCTGCAAGCCTGGCCAGTCGGCGACCGCATCTATCAGGACGATATCATCATGCCGGTGGCAGGTGACGCTGCTCCCGGTTTATACAGCTTGTCTATTATTGTCTATGATCCGGCAACCGGCCAGCGCTGGCCGCTCGTGGACGAACAAGGCCAATCACTCGACGCGATATTTCCGCTCGATACTATTACGGTCACTTCGCCATAATCGGCGTTGCATCTTGCTAACTCACTTAGCAGACACAGCTACCCAGTTCGCGTACACTGCGGCATATGTTCCCCAATTTCGCACAGCGTTTCAGGCTCCTGCTGCTACGCCTGTGTGCTCACCATGCTGTTTCAAGACATGGCATCGAGGAGATGATTTCGCATGGCTGCAAAAAAACGCGCTCTGATTACCGGCGTAACTGGCCAGGACGGCAGCTATTTAGCTGAGTTCCTGTTAGAAAAGGGCTACGATGTGGTTGGCATGGTGCGCCGCTCCAGCACGGTCAACTTCGAGCGCATCCGCCACTTTCAGCACCAGATCACGATCGCGCAGGGCGACCTACTCGACGAGGTTTCGCTTATCCATATGCTGCGCGAGCACCGGCCCAGCGAAGTGTACAACCTGGCCGCCCAGAGCTTCGTGCAAACATCGTTCTCGCAGCCAGTCTTCACTGGCGAGGTAACGGCGCTCGGCGTGACGCGCATTCTCGACGCGATCCGCATTGTCGATCCTGGCATCCGCTTCTACCAGGCCAGCTCGTCGGAGATGTTTGGCAAGGTGGTGGAGGTGCCGCAGCGCGAGGAAACGCCATTCTACCCGCGTTCGCCCTATGGCGTGGCCAAGCTGTATGGGCACTGGATTACGATCAACTACCGTGAGAGCTACAACATGTTCGCCTGCTCGGGCATCCTGTTCAATCATGAAAGTCCACGCCGTGGGCTTGAGTTTGTGACCCGCAAGATCGCCAATAGCGTTGCGCGGATCAAGGTAGGGTTGGACAAGGAGCTGCGGCTGGGCAACCTAGAAGCTCAACGCGACTGGGGCTTCGCTGGCGACTATGTGAAGGCGATGTGGCTCATGCTCCAGCAAGATCACCCCATCGACTATGTGGTATCGACTGGCGAGACCTACTCGGTGCGCCACTTCTGCGAGCTGGCCTTTGGGCATGTGGGGCTGGATTACCAGGATTATGTGGTGATGGACGAGCGCTTCATGCGCCCCGCCGAGGTCGATCTGCTGATCGGCGATCCAACTAGGGCGCAGGCGGAACTTGGCTGGCAGCGCGAAACCACCTTCGAGCAACTGGTGACAATGATGGTGGATGCAGACGTGAGAGCACTGAAAGCTGGAATCTGACAAGATGACAAGATGACAAGATGACCCGAGCGCTGTCATCTTGTCATCTTGTCATCTTGTCACTTACCGGCCTAGCCTCGTCAGCGCGGCCTGTGCCTCTTGTGCCCATGCGCTGTTCGTAGCTTGGTTGAGCGCGGCCTGGTAGGCGGCGAAGGCGCTCGCGATATCGCCCATTTGTTCGCGAGCGACGCCCTGGTAGTACTGCGCCTCGGGGTAGTTCTGGTTGCTGTGAACCAACGCCAGCGCGAACTGCTCGTCGGCCTGCTCAGGCTGGCCTTCGCCGAGGTAGGCGCGGCCAAGCCAATAGTGTGCTTCCGCAAAGTTCGAGCGCAGGCGCACAGCTGCTTCCAGCTCGCGGCGCGCGCCAGCCGTGTTGCTGTCGGCAATATCGAGCAGGCCGCGCCGGTAGTGCGCCTCGGCTGAACTGTTGTCGGCGGCAATCGCTTTGTCATAGGCTTGGCGGGCCGCGTTGCGGTCGCCCTGCTGTTCAGACACCACCCCATCGAGCACAAAGGCCGCCGCATAATCACGGCGCAGCTCTAGCGCCCTGGCGAGCGACTGGTGCGCCTCGGCAAGCTGGCCAGCCGCTGCCTGGGCCTTGGCGACACCATACTGCGCTTCTGGGTAGTTTGGCCGCAGCGTCAGCGCCGCCTGGTACTCGTTGCGTGCTCCCTCGATATCATTCTGTTGCAGCAGCGCCTCGCCATTCCACAGCCGCGCCTCGGCCAGTTGGGCGTCCATGCGGATGGCCTGCTGGAAGTAGCTCTGCGCCACCGCCCACTCGCCGACCGCCGCCGCCGCCCGCCCGCGCCCAAGCTTGGCCGCCGCCAGGTTAGGGTCTTGCTGCTCGGCCATGATGAAGTGACCAAGCGCCCCAGGAGCATCGCCAAGCAACAGCGAGGCATCGCCGAGTGCCACATACGCCTGGGCGTTGGTGCCGCCCGCAAGCTGAATGGCGGTTTCGGCGGCACGCACGGCCTCGTTGGCCTCCCCCATCTGGAGGTGGGCGCGCGCCAGGCCAAGGTACGGGGCTGGGTCGCTTTCGGCTAGCTCGGCGGCCCGCTGATAGGCCTCGACAGCGCGCCGATTTTCGCCCGCTATCAGCAGCACGCGCCCGATCTCCTGGAGCGTGGCTGGGTCGTCGGTGCCTGAGCGTAGGGCCACATCATACTCGCGTGCGGCCTGTTCATACTGGGTGTTCGCGGCGTAGAGTTCGCCAAGCGCGATCCGAGCTTGGGCGTAGTTGCCGTCGAGCGAGATCGCATGGGCATACTCGGCCTGTGCCTCGGCGGTGCGGCCAAGCTGCTCTAGCGCCTGGCCACGCTGGTAGGCGATCTCTGGATCCTCGGGGCTGGCCGTGCGTGCGCGGTCGAGCACCAATTCGGCGGCGGCAACATCGCCCGCCGCAATGTATAGGCTGCTCAACTGTACGAGAGCATCCGCGTTGTTGGCATTGGCCAACGGCAGCAGCGTTTGCTCGGCCTCGGCATAGCCGGCTGGGCCGCTCTGTTGAAGGGCAGTGGCCAGACCGAGCACATCAGCCGTGCTGCCGCGATTGGTCGCCAGCCAGCGCCGCTGCTCGACCGCCGCAGGCCACTCCTGATCCTGCTCGCTGAGTGTGGCAAGCCTGGTGCGTGCCAGGTAGAAGTTGGCGTCACGGCGCAGCGCCTCGTTGAGCTGTGCCTTGGCCTGAGGCCGGTCATCCGGCAGGGCGACTTCCGCGAGGCCGTAGGCTGGCTCGGGGCGAGTAGGTGCGAGCTGGTTCGCCTGCTCAAACGTTTGGCGGGCCTGGTCGCGCTCGCCGCCTACGTTGTGTGTAAAGCCAAGCAGCACCAGCGCTTCAAGGTCGTTTGGCTCGGCGGCCAGAATCGCGTCAAGATTCTCTACAATCGCGGCGGTGCGCACCTGTTCGCCGCCAAAACGCCCAACTACCGAATCGAGCAGGCCGCCGCCCGCACCCCGTTCGCGCAGCAAGTTGAGATCGACGGCAGTGAGCAGTTTGCGCCGCTGCCGCTCGGCGCTGTTGGCGAGCCGTACCTGATTGTTGGCGATCTGCGAGAGATAGGGTTGCCGGTCGACATCCGCAGCGGCGGAAACCTGCTGCCAACTGCTTTCCAGCTCATTGCCGCGGCGAATAATTGTCTCCAGATCCTGCTGTGGCTGATTCAGCTCATCGTCGCTAAGGGCCTGCCCGCTCATCAGCTCCCAAAGTAGTTGATCGCTGGCACCGATCGCTGTGCCGAGTTGTAACCGCGTTGTACGTTCAGCAGCGGCAAGCTCGAAGCGCTGTTGCACCAATTTGGCATATGCTGCGGGGCTGCGTTCAGCCTGCGGCGCAATCTGGCGCTGGCTCTGCTCAAGCTGTAGCTGCGCGTCTTCATAGCGCTGGCTGCCCAGGTAGGCATCGATCAGGGTGAAGGCGGTGGGAATGTTGAGTTCGGCGCGACGCAGCGGTTCGAGCAGCGCGACTGCATCGGCGTAGCTGTGGCGGCTGATCAGCGTGCGAGCACGGTTGACTTGCAGCTCGGGCAGGGCTTGGCCGCCCAGCAGTGCCTCGGCCTGGGTAAACGCTTGGTCGGCTCGCACTTGATCGCCCGCGTCCTGATAGATAGCGCCAAGATTATTAGCCAAGAGCGCCATCTCCGAGGGTTGTTCGTTCTGGATCGAGAGCACCCCCGTGCGCTGGTACTCCTCAGCTGCTGCGGCGTAGTTGCCAGCCGCCCACAAGATATTGCCGCGAATCGCGCGCGGCAGCGGCTGCGCCAGGGCTGGGTAGCTGGCCATCAGCGTGCCAAGTTCGTCGAAGCTGCTATCGACATCGCCGGTGCTATAACGAGCAAGTGCGCGCAGTAGTGGTGGCAGTACCGCGCTGCCATTGATCGGTTCTGCACTCAGCGCATAGGCCGACGGCATGGCAAAGCGCCCGCTATAGCCATCCCAGGCCAACGGAGCGTAGCCGCCGGTAGGCTGGTACAGCAGCAGCGGCGAAAGCGACGGCTGGTCGATCACAGCGCCCGGCGCGATCGTACCATAGATCAGGACATCAGCACCTTCGCGCGCCAGCCTGGACACGCCCTCAGCCGGCGAGCGCGGCAGCTCATTGATCGTCACCGCGCTCCACAATCCATTGCTCTGCTCATTGAGCGTGGCCGCCAGTGCGTGCGCCGCTTGGCGGCCCGTTTCGCTCGCCTGGCCATCGCCAAAGGGTGCCACCAGCACGGTAAACTGTTCGCGCGGCGCAAGCAGTGATCTGGGAAGGGCCACCGACAATCCGACGACTACCAGCGCCAGCACGGCCAGGGCGAAACTACTGTATGAGGGTGGTGGTAGCTTATCCCGCAGTCGCCGCGAGAGCGAGCGCTTGGGTATACGTGGCGAGAGCGGCACGTCCACCGGCTCGCCATTCTCTATAACGGTGACACGTTCAGTTGGGCGAGCGCGAATCTGGCTAGCCCTGAAGGCACCAGTACCCAGCAGCCTATCCAGCGCCCGCGTTGGGGCAGCCAGCCAGCAGAAAAATGCCGAAGCCACAACCAGCAACATGGGCATCAGCATTGTCTCATGCCCCCCGACCGATAAGCAGATCGACCCGCTCAAGGAACTCTTGCGTCTGAAATGGTTGCTGTAGCACGTCATCCACCTGCTGTCGTGCCGCATGGCCTATATCTTCTGGGCGGGTGGCCAGCGCCAACAGCGCTATCTCTGGCGATGCTTCGCGGAGTGTTTCGCTCAACTCCCAGATTGGGTCGCCAAGCCGTGTGTCCAACACCAGCAGCGCGAGTTCAAAGGCATGGGTCAGCAGTGCATGCGCCTCTGGAATGCTTCGCGCCGCCAACGGCCGTAGATTATGCGCCCGCAGCGCGTTGCTCAGAAGCGTGAGCAGTGGCTCGTCAAGGCTTACAAGGAGCACGCCAGAAAGCTGTCGCCCCCGGCGCTCTTCCGTGATGGGAGCATCGCGCGGACTGCGCACGTCGATCGCGTAGCTGCTGCCAGCACGTTGCTTGGCGAAATGCTTCATGTCGGCGGCGACCCGGCCAAGCTCCTCGTGGTCGTTGTAAACGGTTGTGCGGTTGGTCACGCCACCAATTGAGATGCTGACTATTGGGAACTGGCGCGTAACTCCGTGCCGATCATCACCTTGAAGATACCCACGCCGTACATCCTCTGGATCGTACAGCAGGCGCACCGCCGTGTCGAAGCTGGCGATCAGCGCGTTGCATAGCACATCGACCTTGTCCGGCGTCGTCAGGATTGCGAAATCGTCGCCGCCAATGTGGCCGATAAAATCGGCGCTGTCGCCGTGGTCACGTTTCACGGTGCTGATGATATCGGCCATCAGCTTGAGCACGCGGTCGCCACGGGCAAAGCCATACGTATCGTTAAAGGCTTTGAAGTTATCCAGGTCGATATACAGCAGCGCGAATGGTTCGCCGCGCTTCAGCCGAAACTTGATTTCTTCAGCCAGTAGCAGATTGCCGGGCAGGCCGCTGAGCGGATTGCGCACAGAAGGTTGGGCGGCGCGGCGCAGCTGGCCTTTGATCCGGGCCAGCAGCTCAGGAATATTGAAGGGTTTTGTGACATAATCATCGGCACCGGTTTCGAACCCCACGACCACATCGCTGGGGGCTGAACGAGCGGTCAGAATAATCATGGGAATGTGGGCGGTGCGCGTATCGTTGCGCAACTGGCGGATCGCCTCATAGCCGTCGAGCCCCGGCATCATCAGGTCGACCAGAATCACATCGGGGATGTGCTCCTGGGCCATGCGAACGAGGTGGTCGCCATTGCGTGCGGCGATCACCTCGTAGCCCTGCGTTTGGAGCACCAACTCAAGCAGCTGGCGGACTGATTTTTCGTCGTCGGCGATCAAGATGCGGTTTGTCATTGTGAAGCTACCAGTCGCCTACTGCTTTTTATCACCGGCCTCGATGGTAGCAGACAACCAACGGCTCAACTCCGCATCCAGCACGCGGTCGCTGGGGTCGCTCGTCGCGCTGACAATAATATCTTCGAGCAGCGGAATTGGGATGTCCTCGATACCGGCCTCGCGCACTGCTGCAATCAGCTTTTTCACGCGCTCGGCCTCGGCATCATGCTGGGCGTTGTGAAGGTTTCTGACCCGGTCGTACTGAGCTTTCAGCCGCATTTCGTCTGTCTCGCGCGGCAGCGCACTCCAGTCCTTGTCAGTAATCTCGACTTTATCGATCTGCAAGCGTGTGACTTTGATTCCCCAGGGGTCAACACTTAGATTCAGCGAATCGCAGATCAAAATCTCCAGCCGCTTCTGCTCCTGATACGCCACTTTAGCGCCGTTGAACTTATAGCGTACAACATCGCGGGCGACATCGTCCAGCACATCCTTCATCAAAACGTCGAGCAGGCGCTCCCAGTAGCGCACATCTAGCCGAGCCTCGTCGACCGACTTGCCAAGTGATTTGGCTGTTTCTTCCTGCATCAACCGCCGGTTTGGCAGCTTCTTGATGGTTATCTCAGCAGCGTCGCGGCTCATCACGCGGTATGAGATAGTCACTGGAATTTCCACAATGGTTTGCCGGTTTTTCGTGTAAAGTGATTTAACCACAGACTCTGTGGTCAGCGTGTACAGTGGAATCGTCGCCAATGGTCGATCGAGCAGCGGCAGGGTTGGCAGGCCGATCGGTTCAGTCTGCGTGATAATCTCGCCACTGAAGGTTCGCCTGGTAAGCACCGCCTGATCATTTGGCACGGTGATCACATTTTGGCTGATCCAGACCCACGCGCCGAGCAGGGCAAGCCCCCAGACGATCGGCACCAGGAAGCCGCCAAAATCGCCAAAGCGCTGCTGCCCATACAAGTTGGCGGCCACCAGCGAGACAATCGCAGCCAGAACGCCGATCACGCCGATTGCCCGCCAGTCGCCAGTCAGCGTGACCACCAGGCAGATCGCGACGATCAGAACCGAAAGGCTTGTCACCAAAGGGTCGGCTCCGCTCACCAGGAAGATCACAAGCAGTGAGAAGAATAGCAGCCCAAGGACGACAGAGGAAGCGATGTTCTTGATCTGCATCTAGGCCTCCAGCAAAAGACTTCAGCACAGGTAAATGTTGGTAGTTAGGGTATTGTCGAGCGTACATGCGCTATTCATCTGCATTATACTACACGCCGCATTGAGAACGCAATACGGCGTTCTGACGCGGCGTCGAAGGTTGCAGTGGCCGTAGTTATGCGAATGAGGAGTGGTGCGAGATGACCATACGAGTTGTCTATTTGGGAACGCCGGCGTTGGCAGTTATTCCGCTCGCCGCGCTGGCAGCTGATCCGCGCTTCGAGGTTGTGGGCGTTGTCACTCAGCCAGATCGCCCAGCTGGTCGCAGCGGCCAGCCCGAGCCGCCTCCAGTCAAACAGGCTGCTGTTGCACATGGCATTCCGGTGCTCCAGCCTGATACGTTGCGCGATCCAGCCGCCGTGGAGGCACTCGCAGCCATGCGTCCAGATGCTGGCGTCGTGGCGGCCTATGGCGAAATTTTGCGCAAGCAGGTGCTTGCTATCCCGCCGCTTGGCTACCTGAACATCCATCCCTCGCTGCTGCCGCGCTGGCGTGGGCCAACCCCGGTTGCTGGTGCCATCCTGGCTGGCGATGCTGAAACCGGCGTTACCGTGATGCGGCTCGATGCGCAGATGGACAGCGGGCCAATTCTGGCTCAACAGCGCCAGCCGCTGGCCGCCGATGCCCGCGCCGGCCTGCTTTCCGACGCGCTGTTTCATATCGGCGCAGGCCTGCTCTGCGAGGCATTGGCAGCCTATGCGGCAGGCTCGCTTTCTGCGGTAGCCCAGGACGATGCCCAGGCGACCTACACCAGGCTGCTTCGCCGCGCCGATGGCCAGATCGATTGGATGCTGCCCGCCGCCCAGATCGAGCGCATGATCCGTGCCTATGACCCTTGGCCCGGCGCATTCACCACCTGGCGCGGCCAGCCGTTGCGTATTCTGAGCGCACGCGCACACGCTGAAAACCAGCATGCTGTTCAGCCAGGAGTCTTGTTATCAACCCGCGATACGATCAGCGTGGCGACCGGCGGCGGCACGCTTGAACTGATCGCCGTTCAACCGGCCGGCAAGCGCGCCATGGCTGCCGCTGAATGGGCGCGCGGTCTTCGTGGCGACAGCGCACAGTTTGTGTAACAACGAATTGACTTGACATGCGCCGCAGCCTGATTATAATCACATGTAGGGCATCTTTATGTAAGCCATTAATTACGAGGCCGCTATGCGCGCGTGTCGAATTGTGTTGGTCGCCTGCCTGACGGCTATGTTGGGTAGTTTGTGGATGCCTGCGGCAGCGGTTGCCCAGGCGAGCGCACTGTACTTCCCCGCCAGCGGTCACTTCCTCGACGATACGTATGGCTTTCTCAGCTTCTGGCAGGCCCACGAGGGCGAGCGCCTGCTTGGCTTTCCAATCAACGAGGCGCAGCTTGTGGATGGGCTGGCCCAGCAGTATTTTGAGCGCGGTCGGCTTGAACAGGCCATCGACCCAGCCAATAACCTGATCAGCGTTCGGCCCGGCCGGGTCGGGGCCGAATACGTCGAAGCGATGTGGAAAACCTTCCCAGCCGCGCCAAAGCGCCGGGGCGACGAACTGCGCTTTGAATCGACCGGCCATACACTGCGTGGCCCATTCCTGGATTTTTGGCAGGCCCACGGCGGCGAGGCGATCTTTGGCGAGCCGTTGAGCGAGGCGCTGTGGGAGGTAACCGAGCGTGGCCGCCGGATGGTTCAGTACTTCGAGCGCGCCCAGCTTGAGCGCGACGCCGCACAGGCTGGCACCGATCAAGAAATGAGCGTTGGCGAGCTTGGGCGTGCGCTCGCTACGCTCAAAAACATCGACACCGCGCGTGTGTCCAATTGGGGCGTGCAGGAATATGGCCCCGCTGCGCCACAGGCTGCCAATGTGATCTCGCTTGATGCGACGCCAACCCCGCTGCCCCAGCCAACCGCGCCGCCTCAGCTAAGGCCAGCCGCCAAGCCCAAGCCAGCCGCGCCCGCGCCTGCTCGCAGTATCGGCCCAACCAAAGGCAAGCTAATTATGGTCAACCTCAGCGATCAGTGGCTGTATGCCTACGAAGATGGCAGCCAGGTGTTCAGCGCGCCGATCACCACCGGGCGCAAAGGCATGGAAACACCAACCGGCACATTTGCGATCTATAGCAAGCTCAAGCTCCAGACCATGGATGGGGTGGATAATGGTGTGCCCTGGGAGGTGCCGAATGTGCCGAATGTCATGTACATTCACGGCGGCGTTGCGCTGCATGGCACCTATTGGCATAACAAGTTTGGCAGCGGCGCACTGCTTTCGCATGGCTGCGTCAATTTGCCGCTTAAATCGGCTGCCTGGCTCTACGGCTGGGCACCGGTCGGCACCACTGTCAAGGTGACGTACTAACGTAGAAACAAGTTCGAAAGCCAGATTCACCACCACGACACCACGACACCAAGATTTTTATAGTCGTGGTGTCGTGGTGGTACAAGTGCTCTAGGCTGCGGCGAACTGTGGCACCTCCGCAGGAACATCTTCGCCAATGAAGTGTGCCGCGCTGCGGGCCGCCTCCAGGATCGTGAGCAGGCCGCTGCCAGGATGCACAGCCCCGCCGATCCAATACAGATTTTTCGCCCCATCCGAACGGATGGAGGGGCGCAGCGGGCCGAGTTGCGTCCAGCCGTGGACAAGGTTAAATACCGCCCCCAAATGCACATTGTACTCGTCGCGCCAGGTGTCGGCGGTGTAAATCGTCTCGCTCACAATATGCTGCTCGATATCGTCATAGCCCAACGTTGGCAGGCGGCTGAGGATAAGATCTCGGTAGACCTGCTTTTTGGCCTGCCAATCGATCGCGTGTGCGGTGTTTGGCACAGGTACCAGCACGAACAGTGTCGAGTGGCCATCCGGCGCATTGCCAGGATCGATGATGCTGGGGTTACACACATAGAACGAGGGCGCGGTCTCATCCAGCGCTGAGTCGTCGATATACGGCTTCTCAGTGCGGCGAATATTGCTCGAAAGGTACAGCTGATGATGCGGCAGGTGCTCGTAGCGCCGGTTGATGCCTAGGTACATCGTAAAGGTCGAGCACGAGAACTTCAGCCGCTTGAGCCGTGCTTCGCCAAACGATCCGCGCGCCTCAGGCGGCAGCAGCGCCCGCATGCCATAGCCAAAATCGGCATTGACCACCACGGCATCAGCACGAACCTGTTCGCCACTTTCCAACAGCACGCCGCGCGCCTGACCGCCTTCGATCAGCACCTGCTTGACCGGGCTGTTCAAATGAATTCGCACCCCCAGGTTCTCGGCGGCACGGCCAAGGCCCCGCGCCAGTGCGCGAAAGCCGCCCTCAGGGTGCCAGATGCCATCGGCAAACTCCAGCCAGGTCACCAGGCTGAAGATGCTGGATGCTTCGCGCGGGTGCATGCCCAGGTACTTGGCCTGATAACCGAGCGCATAGGCTACCCGCTCGTCGCGGAAGTAACGCCAATAGTGCTGGTAGAGCGTTTCCCACGGGCGAAAGGGCAACGCTGCCGCGATTTCGCGGGCGTTCAGGTAGCCCAGAACTGGACGAACCGGCGTGCCCAGGTACGGCCCATAACCAGCCACGTTCTTCGCGATATGGTCGGCATACCAGCGGTCGAAGGCGGCTGGCAGATCAGCACGCAGTTCGCCTAGTTGGCGTTTGAAGTCGGCCAGGTCGGCGGTGAGATCGAGATGTGTTCCGTCCCAAAACTTGATGCGTGTATTCGGCAGCACCTGTTTCAGCGTGACATAATCGCTGAACTTGAGACCACATTCGGCGAACAGATCCTCATACACGCGCGGCACCTGGAGAATCGACGGGCCAGT